>NZ_QUGP01000005.1:0-274944 GCF_003479125.1 Eubacterium sp. AF19-12LB
AACCGATGATTGCGATTGTCTTTCCATCTAATAATGAAAGGTTACAATCTTCCTGATAATAAATTTTTGCTTCTGACATTGTTACGCCTCCGTAAATATATGTATTATTTGTTGCATAAAGCAACTAAAAACCAATCTGCTTTATCACAGATATAATTTTTGTTTATTATTTTGTTCCTCTTGCAAGACCTGTAATTCCTGTTCTTACAAGTTCTAAAATTTCGTAATCAGCTAAAAGATTCAAGAATGCATCTAATTTATTCTGATTTCCTGTTAATTCAATAATAAGTGAATCTATACCAACGTCAACAATCTTAGCTCTGAAGATATCAGCTACTGCCATAACCTGCTGTCTCTGTTCAGGTGTTGTCTTAACTTTTGTTAAAATCAATTCTCTGCACACTGAATTATTATCTTCAAGTACCTCAACCTTATTTACGTCTACAAGCTTTTCAATCTGTTTAATAATCTGTTCGATTATATCATCATCGCCTGTTACAACAATTGTCATTCTTGAATATCTAGGATCCTGTGTTACTCCAACAGTTAAGCTATCAATATTATAACCTCTTCTGCTGAACAAACCAGCTACTCTATTAAGTACACCTGATGTATTATCTACCAAAACTGATAAAACTTTTTTATTCATATTTGAGTAACTCCTTCTTTTTATTTTACTCATTTTATATTATCACATATGCATTTTTTGTCAATAATTGCACATTTACCACATATATAAAACCAGCATTCTTTTTAGTTCAACATATCATTTTTATAAACATTCTATAACAAAGTATTTATCTTTCTCTATATAAACACTTTATAAATATTATTTGATTCTTACAGCTTTTACCTTACTCCATTTTCCATACTTTTTCTGTTTTCCTGACTGAATATAAGTTCTAATTTTAAAATACACTTTTTTCTTTGATTTCAATTTCTTTTTTATAAATTTAGAAGTCGACGATTTCTTAATAAATTTTATAGTCTTATATTTTTTGCCATTCTTTGACATTTGAATCTGATATCCAGTAATTCCACTGATTTTACTCCAAGTTAAAGTTGCCTTTTTCTTTCCTCGTTTTACTTTCAATTTTATAATCTTATTAAGATTTTTAGTGTCTGAAATATCAGAAATACTATTTTTAGTTGTATCTGTGATTTTATCAGAAACATTAAATTCAATTATTTTCTCAATATAAACATTATTTTCTAATTTTACTCTAACCTTTATCGCAGCTTTTCCAGCTTTTTTCCCTGTTACATAGATAGCTTTTTCTTTATCTTTATAATCATAAGATACAAAATTCTTTCCATCGTTAACATACGAAACTTCAACACCTTTATACATTGAGTTAACTGGTTCAAAACTCAAATCAATTTTTGTTTTTTCATTAACAGTTATATTTGTATTGCCACTATAAACAATATTGGAAACTTTTTTCTTTGTTGGAGTTACAGTGACTGTTCTTGTAGTGTTATTTACAATCTCGCCACCTCTCATAGCACAACATGAAATTGTCACTTTACTATTATCATCCGGCAAGCTTATAATGGTTACATTTCCCCAATTGTCCACAGTCGCAACATTTTCATTACTTGAAGTAAATTTTAATGTATTTGTAGTAATACTTGACATGTTAGACATAATATCATCCTTAATAGATTGATTGAAAACGTTTGTAACACTTGTCAATATACAGTATGTACTATCTAATTCTATCGACTTATTCTCTAATGTTATTTTAGAAATATCTCCGTCTACCACAACTTCATATGTTACACCACACTTTTCATTTCCTATTGCAGGATAAATTGTAACTTTTGTTTTACCTGTTTTTTTGCCAACTAAGGTAAATGTCATTCTATTTGTATCAATGTTTCTTACTTCAACTATACTGTCGTCCTCTACAACCGATGTAAGCATTTTATTTGCAATATTTTCGTTAAATTCGTATTTATACTTAATTCCATTAGTATTTAACAAATCAAGTCTATTACCGGATTCAACAATATTATCATTCTGATCCTTTACTACTAATTTTAAATTATCAGATGAAACAACTACATTAAACGTCCTTACAGCTTCTCCTGCTTTTGATTTGACAGCTATAACGGCTTTTCCCATACCTACAGCTTCAAGTTCACACTCAGTCACTCCATCTTTTTCTTCAACATTACAAACCTTTACAACTGACTCATCATCACTTGTGTATGATATTTTATCTTCATATCCACTTGGGACATCAAGCTGATATGACAATGTAGCTGTAATTTTTGTTTTGTCTAACAAAGTAATATCCACATTTCCTTTATTCGCAATTTCTTTGTTATTTTCATCTTTAACAGATGATATTGTTCCAGGGATTACATTATAAACATATATTGTCTTTATAATTGTTCCTGCCTTTACTACAATTTTACTTGTGCCACAGCCTGTGCCTGATGTTTTTACATCTATGTATTTTCCATCACCTGATACTGTATAACTTATAAATTCTTCTCCTGTTTCAACCTTCCATTCAATCTTATCTGTCATATCGCTATCATTTGATTCAGGTATAAAATTAGGTTTAATTCTATATGACTTTTTATTATTTGTACTATTTATATATAATGAATCATCTGCAATAATTTCCTTACACGGATTTGCCTGAACATCCACTAAATATAATCCTGAAACAGCACACGGATTAACATAATATCCACTATTCCCTTTACCAAGTATAAAAGAAATATCGCCTTCTACTGTAACTGGTACGTCATCTGCTTCATATTTTCCCTGAATTCTTGGAGCAATAATATTAACTTTTCCACTTCCCGTCCAATTTGTTGCCGAAATATTGTGAGAAAAATTCAAGTCTGCAGTTACACTCATAGGAAGTTCGTCCATTATTCCTGAGAACGAATCATTATCCTGATCATATTCCAATTTAGTATCGCCAATTTTTACTAATTTTATTTTATTCCATGTTTCCTTTTGTATAGTGTAAAACGGTAATACTACTTCCGAATTAACCCTTACAACCTGATCTTTATTAACTACTCTTACAGATAAAGAAAATTGCGGAACATATGAAATATTATCCTCTGTCATCTTTACAATACAACTATCTGATAATTCACTAAAACTGTCTCTGTATTTAACAGGTATAGTTAATACACCGTATGCAAAATTTTGATTAATTGTACAAATATCCGGTATATCAATATATTTTAAACTCACATCATTAGACATACTATTATTCTGTACATTCTCAACGGAATCACAAAATCTAACATCTTTCAAAAATTGACAGTTTGAAAATGTGCCAGACATTATGTTTTTAATTTTTCCTTCTTTATTCATAATAAAGTTTGTAAAAGGGCAATTTGCAAAAGCTCCTCCTCCAATATATTCAATTTTTGAAAGTGCGGATGCATCACACTCTGTTAATCCTCTCTTTTTTGAAACAACACCGTCAATGATTCTTGAGCAATTATTAAAAGCATTATTTCCTATTTTTACTAAATTATACGGAAGATTCAACTTACCAATATTTTCACATCCGCTGAAAGCATCTTTCTCAATTATTTCCAGACTTTCAGGTAATTTATTATTCAACTCTAAATTTTTACACTGATAAAATGCTTTAACGCCAATTTTTTTCAATGTGCTAGGAAATTCCACTTTATTTAAACCCACATACCATGTATCATTTTCACGCTTTAAGGAAGATACAGTTCTATCATCACTACCATATAAATTAGAAAAACAATTATCAAACATTCCTTCAGGAACCTCTGTCATTTCTGTAGGAAGTTTAACAGTTTTCAAATTTATGCATCCTTTAAATACATTTTTTCCAAATACAGTTCTATTATTATTCGACAAATCAATATCTTCTAATCCTGTATATGAATGTGTATATACCTTTTGCTTATTTGCTCCCGGTACACATAATACAACTTCTATATCAGAATCATATTTATTGTAACTATCTCTAAAATTTTCCTGATTAAAATATCCAATATTCAGTTCATAATACTCCTGCCCATTTCCATATGTATAATATCTATATTCAGTATCTCCCTCCTGGTAAGTTTTATGTATATCTTTCTTTGAAATATATACGCTTCTTCTTCCTTCACAAACTTCTTCTTTTTTTATTGCCCCGCAATTTTCAAATGCACTTTCACCAATCAATGTAATGCTTGATGTAAAATTAACATTATGCAAATTCGTAGCGTTTTTAAAAGCCTTACTTAATATTTCTATACCAAAATTAATATTATCCTGATTTTCTGAAGGGAAATGAACATCTGTTAAATTATAGCATTCTATAAATGCCTCACTTCCTATAGAAAGTATTGTATTTTCTTTTATTTCATGTGTATATTCCCCAAAATTAACTTTTTGTAACAAACTACATTTTTTAAAAGCTTCGAATCCTATAGTTTCAATATTATCCGGCATATTTATTTCAATAAATTTACAACCTAAAAATGCATAATCGCCAATATAAGTTAATTTATCTAATCCTTTAAATATATCAGAATCATATACACTTGTTCCCCAAAATGCTCTTTCTTCAATTCTCTCAATTGATTTAGGCAAAATAACTTTATATAATGATGAGCACCCATTAAATACATTTCCTGAAATAGTAGTCATTTTTGTATTTTTTGACAAATCAATTGAATATAATCCACTTTCACCAAACGCATTATTTCTTATATCTATAATTTGTTCCGGAATTGCTATTTTTCTTAGAGCTTTTGTTCCTCTAAAAAAGCCAGCCGGAATTGCTGTCATGGCTGCACCAAATGTAACATTTGATAATGCTGTACATCCGTCAAAAACTCCTGTTCCCAATCCATTAACAGAATCATCACTTGAGTTTTCCAAAGCTGCATTAATATAATCCGGTATCTTTATACTCTCCAATGATTCACAAACACTAAAAGCTCCATTACCAATTTTAATTAACGATTCAGGTAATGTTACATTATTTAACTTTGTACATCTGCTAAATGCATCATTATGAATTTTCTTTAAACCATCAGGTAATACAACCGTTTCAAGACTTTCGCACCTATAAAAAGCTGCTTCATCTATTTCTTCTAAATTTTCTGGTAATTTTATTGATGTAAGATTACACATCTGGAACTCATACTTATCAATCTTTTTAACTTTTGAAAGAGTGGACAAATCCATATTTTTTACAAGTCTCATATATCCTAAACCTGTAACTTCCTGAATTTGAGGATAATTGCTTAAATCCAAATCTCCCTCATATTCCTTTAATTCTTTAAAAGTCAAATCGTTTCCATTTGAAATTATGTCTTTTAAAGCATTTCTCAATTCAGTATCCGGTATAATTTCTTCATTAACCACCTTTGAATCTGAATACTTATTCTGGTCTGTTGATGCAGATACATTTTCTACTAACAAATGTATTCCCGAATAATCTGCCATCGTAAATACCATTGCTGTTGCTAAAATTGTAGCTAAAATTCTTTTTGAAATTCTCAACATAAAACTCCCCTTTTCAATATAAAATAAATATAAAACATAAGTATTTTAGCATATTCTTCGTATTCAAACAATATATGCATTGTTTTTTATTAAAATAACTTTTACTTTTTCGCTCTAAACACCTAAAAAAGGAATTGTCACGTTACCGTAACAATTCCCTTTTATAATATATTACTTTAATTAACCATTTCAAATTTCCACAACTGGTTAGCTTGAGCCTTATAATCCCACTGCTGAACATTTCCACCATTAGATGTAGACCATCCGCCAACTTCTAATGACTTATTGCTATGCTTGTTAATGAAGAATACATATCCTCCATCAACCTGGGTAATATACCATCTTTGATTAGCTGTTTTATTATTATCCCAAATTATGGCATTACCACCATTATCCTGTGACCATCCGCCCATATCAAGAGCTTTTCCTGTTAATGCACTTTTAATAATATATGTGTAGTCATCATTGTTATAATCTAACTCCCATTCCTGAGCTATATTTCCATTTGCCTCACACTGCTGTACATTTGTACCACTTGCCTTATTTGCTCCTGCAACATCAAGACAAAGTCCACTATGTTTATTAACAATCTTATATCTTGCTTTTTCAACTTTAATAGATGATACTCTATCATTAAATGCTGTGCCTATCCATTTAGTGTCTGATGTGACAACCATTGATTCGCCACCAAAATTATCATTATCATATAATGTAACTTTGTATCCAAAAGGTACTTTAATAGATGACAAATCATCATTTTTAAATCCTTTTGCCAAAAGACTGCTTAATGTATAATTTCCAACTCCTAAAGATGCTGTATTTCCACCATAATTAATATCCTGATAAATATATACATCTCCTGATGTTGAATTTACATTTCCTGATGAACTGCTTCCTGATGATGAACCACTTCCTGATGATGAGCCACTGCTGTTATGTGTATATGTGTATTTTGATGTATCTTTTACATATCCTGATGTATTACAATATGTAAACCAATAACTAACATTATCTCCTGATTTCAATCCATTAATAGTATATGTTGCCTTATTTCCTGATTGTGTCATTCTTACATTCTGCTGTGCACCATTATTTACTGAATAATGAATATCTGTCCATTTTGAATCATTTACATAAGCTGTAGCTGAATTGTTTCCTGACGAATTCATTCCCATTCCACTAGCTGGTGTATTTGATGTATCTGTATTTCCTGTATTTCCTGTATTTCCTGTACTTCCCGTATTACCACTATTTCCACCATTGTTTTTATCTACATTATTTGATGATGAACTATCAAATGAAGGATTGTCCTGATATACTCGAACATAATCAACTTTCATTTCCTGTGGGAATGCACTATCATCAATTGAAAATCCCGGCCAATTGCCACCTACAGCCACATTAAGCAATAAATAAAATGGCTTGTGGAATTCATCTGTATCTCCTGCATTATTTGCTATTGACATTTCATAGAATTTATTTCCATCTACAAAAAATCTAATATACTGATTATCCCACTGGAGACCGTATGTATGATACTGTGTTATATCAAAATTTCCAGTTGGTTTTCCATATTCTGCATGTCCATTTGCATTCCAATGACATGTACCATATGTTTTATTTTCTGCATTTATTGCTTCCATAATGTCTATTTCACCACACGATGGCCAACCTACACTTCCAATATTTGCTCCCAACATCCAAAATGCAGGCCAAATTCCCTGACTAGACGGAAGCGCAAGTCTTGCTTCTACATATCCATATGTAAATGTAAATTTTCCATTTGTATTAAGTCTTGCTGATGTATAATTTTTTCCACCATACGCTTCTTTTTTAGCTCTAATATGTAACGCTCCATCAGCAACATATGCATTATCTGTTCTATTGGTATAGTACTGTTGTTCATTATTTCCCCATCCATTTGAACCTGTTCCTATTTCAAATCCCCATTTTGAAGCGTCAATAGAATTCCCATTAAATTCATCACTCCATACTAACGTTGATGAAGTTGTCGCTCCCTTAACCGGTGACACATTTATTGTACTCAACGACATAGTCGCAACCATCGCAACTGATGCTAAGCCAATAATTGCTTTCTTTGCATACAAAGAAAGTATTTTCTTAGATAATTTTCTCATTAAAAAAGTCCTCCTTCAAACACATCATATAGCTCATTATAATCATTCCCCAATTTCCAATTGTATATAGTTTATCATTTTGCACAATCTTTTTCAATATTGCAATGTTTTTTTATGAATTTTGCACAATTATTTTATTTTTTTAATCGTTAACATTTCAATTAAGCAATACAATTTGAACAATCAAATAAATTACATTTACTTTTTTCTATTGTCTATTCACTATCTTTATGTTATTATCATTTAAGTTAAATTAATTAAGCCCCCGTAGCTCAGTCGGTAGAGCGCTACCTTGGTAAGGTAGAGGTCTCGGGTTCAAGTCCCGTCGGGAGCTTCTAAAAAAATAAGAATCAGCAAATCAGATGCTGATTCTTATTTTTTCTATTTAATACTTAATGCTAAATTTTAATTACACTTTAAAAAAATTAAAACTATATAATCATCTTTCTATCAGAATTTCATTCATTATAGTCTTCTCTGTCTATCAAACAAAGCATTTAATATATTATAGCATTCTCTGTCTTACAATTTCATATGCTAAAACACCTGTAGCAACGCTAGCATTAAGGGAATCTATATCTCCAAACATAGGCACTGAAGCAATAAAGTCGCATTTTTCTTTTACAAGTCTACTTACTCCTTCTCCCTCATTTCCTATAACAAGACCTATAGGTCCTTTCAAATCAAGGTCATACATTCTTGTTCCACCCATGTCAGCGCATACAAACCATAATCCTTGGTCTTTAAGTTTTTCAATTGTTTTTGCTATATTAGTAACCTTTGCTACAGGAGTATAGTTTATTGCACCTGCTGAAGCCTTTGCAACTGTTGCTGTTAACCCTGCTGCTCTGTGTTTTGATATAATAACTCCATGTGCACCTGCTAAATTAGCAGTTCTTATTATTGCCCCTAAATTATGTGGGTCTTCAATATTGTCTAAAACTATAATGAAAGGCTGTTCATCTTTTTCTCTTGCCCTTTCAAGAATATCATCAACTGTAGCATAATCATATGCAGCTACATACGCTATTACTCCCTGATGTTTTCCTGTTTCAGACATTTGATCCAGACGTTCTTTTTTAACATAATTTATAATTGTATCTTTTTTCTTAGCTTCTCTGATAATTGTGTTCATCGAGCCTTCCTGACAATGCTCTAATACAAACAATTTATCGATTGTTTTTCCCGCACGGAACGCCTCAATTACAGCATTACGTCCTTCTAAAGTCAACTCGCTATATCTCATTCTATTTCCTCTTAATCTTAAAGCTTATTCCTTATCCTCTTTAATATTGTTTAATCCTTTTTTTATAAGTTCCATCATTCTTTCAGACTGCTCAGTCAAATATAAATATCCCATTACAGCCTCAAAACCTGTTGCTCTTCTGTAATCACCCATTGATGCATTCTTTGCCCTTGTTATAGCTTTAGCATTTCTTCCACGCTTATAAACACGAGCCTCATCTTCAGTCAAATCTTCATAAAGACTAAGTATCATATCTGATTGGGTTTTAGCTTTTACTAAATCTGCAGCTGCTTTATGAATTTTGTTAACCTGCCTGTTTGCTTCATCAACTATCATTGTTCTGATTACAATTTCATAAATTCCATCCCCAATGTAAGCCAATGTCAAAGGTGAATAATCAACAATATTAATTTCTTTTAATCCCATGGATTCTTTTATACTTTTAAAAATGTCGTTATTATTTACGCTTTTGTCCATGTTGTTCCTTCTCTTGTATCTTTCAAAACAATTCCTTTAGCTGCAAGTTCTTCTCTTATAGCATCTGCTGTTGCAAAATCTTTTGCCTTCTTAGCTTCAGCTCGCTTTGAAATCATTTCATTAATATACTGTTCCATTTCAGAATCTACGTCTGAACTTTCCTGTGCATTTTCATTTTCCAATAAATCCAAAGATAATACTTTATCAAAATCTTCAATAATGTATCTCTTTGTTGCATCATTTACATCATCTTTTAATAAGTCATAAATTAAAGTAATACCTGATGCTGTATTTAAATCGTTTCCAACTATTTCTATAAATTTCTTTTTATATTCAGCTGCCTTTGCCTCATTAACAGTTCCTTCTTTGTCTAATTTAGCAATTCTATTCTTTAATTTCTTATATCCTGCAGCAACTGAATCTAATACTTCATACGAAAATTGCAATGGTTTTCTGTAATGAGACTGTAAACAAAACATTCTGTACACAAGTGGATTATATCCTTTTTCCTCTAAAAGAGATACTGTAAGAAAATCACCTTTTGATTTACTCATTTTACCTTGCTTATCATTTAAATGATGAACATGGAACCAGTAATTACACCATTTATGTCCAATATATGCTTCACTCTGTGCAATTTCGTTCGTATGATGAGGGAAAATGTTATCAATTCCTCCGCAATGCAAATCTAAATTTTCACCTAAATGCTTCATACTTATGCATGAGCATTCAATATGCCATCCCGGATATCCTACTCCCCATGGGCTATCCCATTTTAATTCCTGATCGTCAAACTTTGACTTGGTAAACCACAATACAAAATCAGTCTTGTTTCTTTTATTTTCATCAACATCAACATCATCTCTTACACCAACCATCAAGTCATCTTCATTATGGCTTGACAAAGTATAGTATTTGTCCAATTTTGATGTATCAAAGTATACATTTCCACCTGCGATATATGCATATCCTTTTTCTAACAATCCGGAAATCATTTTAATAAATTCATCTATACAATTTGTTGCCGGTTCAACTACATCAGGTCTTTTGATGTTTAATTTATTACAATCGCTAAAGAAAGCATCTGTATAAAACTTTGCAATTTCAAGAACTGTCTTATGTTCTCTTTTTGCTCCTTTAAGCATCTTATCCTCACCTGTGTCGGCATCACTTGACAAATGACCTACATCAGTAATGTTCATGACTCTTTTTACATTATATCCTTCGTATCTTAATTCTTTTTCAAGAACATCTTCCATTATGTAACTTCTTAAGTTTCCAATATGTGCATAATGATAAACTGTAGGCCCACATGTATACATTCCTACCTGTTTTTCGTCTATCGGTTTAAATATTTCTTTTTTCTTCGTCAGCGTATTGTATATTTGCATCTTATTACTCCTTAATATGATTTGCTAGTTTCATCATTATTTCTTTTAATTCGAGATTTTCTTTTTTAAGTTGTTTTATTTCCAACTGAACAGGATTTGGCATATTAACCTGATCCAAATCGAGCCTTGGCATTCTTACATTATCCTGTTTTACAATTTCACCCGGTACACCTACAACTACTGAATTCGGAGGCACTTCTTCTAAAACAACAGAACCTGCTCCAATTTTAGAATTTTCTCCAATTGTAAATGAGCCTAATACTTTAGCTCCCGCTCCAACCATTACATTATCCTGCAAAGTTGGATGTCTTTTACCTTTTTCCTTTCCTGAACCACCTAATGTAACACCCTGGTACAAAGTTACGTTATCTCCTATTATTGTTGTCTCACCAATAACAACTCCATGACCATGGTCAATAAATAATCCTTTACCAATCTGTGCTGCAGGATGAATTTCTATTCCAGTCTTTCTTGCAGCTCTTTGTGATATCATTCTTGCACGAAATACGTGTCCTTTTTCATATAACTTATGAGCTTTTCTATATTTATATATTGCCCAAAAACTTGGGTATAACAATGCTTCTAAATTTGTTTTAATTGCAGGGTCTCTATCCTTAATTACTTCCACCTGCTCTTTATAATATTGAATGAATCCCATTTTAAATCCCTCTTTTTACTTCCTTCTATAAATATCAATAACCTATATTCATAGATATCAACATAGATTATACACACTTGTAATGATAATTTCTATACATAATCATTAATAAAAAATCCGTGCTTCATACAGACTTCAGGCAATCCATCAATTAATTTATAACCAAATACATGTTGTGTCAACTGTCCAATTGTAACATGAAACTCTGCTTCTTCAGTTGTTGGCTCCATTTTTATATTTGTATGCTCATAGGAAATTTTAAATCTTCCATTATTTCCCGGAAGGACTGAATCCTCAATTTCTATCACAAACTGTCCTACTCCTCTCATTCCTATAAGTCTTAGTGTTTTTCTTAAATTTATAATTCTTGCCATGACATATGGCTTTTTTTCATTTAGCAACCATGTCATACTTTGTGTTTCATTGTCAAGAACTTCCTCAATTGCTTCATCATCTACAACTATTCGATATCCTACAACAACCTTATTCTCAACATAAATTTCGATTCTGCCATCCTCAACTTCTAATAAATCATTCATTTTTTTAAAATAATCTCTATTTTTAGTCAAAGACACATCATACCTTTCTTCCATTGCCGACTCAGCAAAAATTGCTAATCTTGGGAAATCAGAAGGCTCTGCCTTTCTAAGAATAAGTGAATGGCTAGGTTTTTTCCTTGCTTCTTCCTTTTTCTGTAGTTCTTTATCCATTACATACTCAAAGCCTAGTTTTCTATAAATCATGGCGTTTGTCTCATCTGATGGAATCAAATATGTGAATGCCTCCATATCTTCATACATATCACTAAGAATATACTTGAATATTGATTTCATTACACCTTTTCTTCTGTATTTTTCTAATGTTGATACACC
Organism: Eubacterium sp. AF19-12LB; assembly: GCF_003479125.1. Lineage (NCBI taxonomy): Bacteria > Bacillati > Bacillota > Clostridia > Eubacteriales > Eubacteriaceae > Eubacterium > Eubacterium sp. AF19-12LB. The sequence goes on from NZ_QUGP01000005.1 coordinate 12,301, forward strand.
GTATATATAAAATACATTAGTTTTAAGCTTACCTGTTGTTACAGTCTTTGGTATCAAATGTACTGCACCAATAATTTCTCCGTCCTCTTCATCAACTGCAACAAAATTATTCTTAAGACAATTATTCATATAGTAATCCGTATATTCCTTACTATCTTGAAAGCATTGTTCATAAATACTTCGGATATTCAGTTTTTCGTTTTTTTCTAAATATCTAATCATGTTCCATCTCCTGATATTCAAACAATTTCTAATCGAACAATTAGAAACTATTTTTGAATTATTGTATATTTTTCAACCATATATATTGGATTATATGACAATTTTGACTTTCTTAGTCCTTCTAATCCCATATCGTCTTCTCTGTTTTCTTTTGCTGCATTTGGAAATGCTACTTTTAAGAACTCGCTACATATAAAAGTATATAAACCACGAATGTTTGGATTAGCTTTTTCCACAGGAATATAAACCATATCTTCCTGTTTGTAGTAATTTCCAATAGTAAACGCTTCTAATTTATCATCTATATAAACTGAGCCGATTTTATAATCAAATACATTTTCATGTTCTAAAAGATATTTGATTCCAATTGCTTCAAAATCTATAAATTCTTTTTCTTCTGTATGCTCTTTATGCTGTTTCCAATTTTCCAAATAATCCATTATCTCATCATGATGCGTACTATCTAACAGTTTAAATTCATATCTTCCTTCATATTCCCTACAAAATGCATTGTAATGATTCTTTTTTTTATGATATTTTCTACCACTTAATGTCTGTAATTTTTGAGCATCATATACATAATCATAATAAGTTCTATCAGGAATTACAGTATACTTATCTTCCGGCAAATTAAGAATATCAACTGCTTCTTTATCAACTACATACATAACAAGCTTCTTATTTAAAACTTCATTAAAGTATTTTTGAGTATCATAAAAGCACTCTTTTAAATCTTCGTTCCTGCAACATGGAACTGAAGAATAATATTTATTATCTTCGCTTTTTGCTACCCACATCACACCTTTTTCATTACAAAAATATTGTGTTGGATAACAATCAGTCCACATATATAAATCCAACAAATTACTGTCTGCCGTCTCTGGCCTTCTCATTAAATAATATTTCTGTAACTTATTGTAATCTTCAATTCTAATATCTTTTAATTCTACATCCTTCATAACTTAATTAAGCAGTGCAATCGCCTGAGATGAAATTCCCAAGCCTTCTCCTGTAAATCCTAATCCTTCCTCTGTCGTTGCTTTAATACAAACCTGATTTTCGTTTATATTTAAAGCTTTCGCTACGTTTTTTACCATCTGTTCTCTATATGGAGCAAGTTTTGGTTTTTGTGCAATAATTGTTGCATCAATATTTCCAATTGTATAATTGTTATCTTTTAACAATTTTCCTACGTGTTCTAATAATATAATACTCGATATATCTTTATATTGTTCATCATTGTCAGGAAAATGTTTTCCGATATCTCCAAGTGCAGCTGCACCAAGAAGTGCGTCCATAATAGCATGAACAACAACATCAGCATCTGAGTGACCAATCAATCCATATTCATACGGAATTGTAACTCCACCCAAAATTAATTTTCTCTCTTTTCCTAATCTATGAACATCATATCCCATTCCAATTCTCATAATCTATTTCCTTTAATAAATACAACAAATTAATTCAAATATATATTATAGCATTTTTCTATATCTCAGTCGATATACGACTTGTTAATTAAAATACTATATTTATACACTCTCTGACACATATTTTTTAGTATAACACTATTCATGTATTTTTATCTACAAAGATTACAAGTTTTGTAACAAATAATCAATGCTCAATTTTTTCTTATAAATTTCATAAACCTTCTAAATAAACGAAAAAAAAGAAGGTTTCCTTAATCAGAACCTTCTTAAGTAGCGAAGGGGGGATTCGAACCCTCGACACCACGGGTATGAACCGTGTGCTCTAGCCAACTGAGCTACTTCGCCATATAAATGGGACCTACAGGGCTCGAACCTGTGACCCCCTGCTTGTAAGGCAGGTGCTCTCCCAGCTGAGCTAAGATCCCGTTGCAATCAAACTGCTTTATTAATATAACCATTTGTGCAACTTTTGTCAACAACTTTTTTCATTTTTTTTAATTTTTTTAACTAGTAGTTTAATTTGTAGTGTAATTCACTCTTACAAGATTGAATTTACCTTTTCTATTCATCATTTTTTATTAATTAACATCAATTAAATTTAACTATCTTTATAATTTCACCCTTGCTTTATCATTATAATACCCAAAAGTTGATTTATATTTAATTATTATAAATCAACTTTTGGGATAATCATAAAACCATTTATTTGTTCTGTCTTCACAGTTCTATGTTTACATTTTTCAATATTTTACTATTTCTTACTAATTTGTTCTCGCTTCAGCCTCATCAGTTATTTCTTCTGTCTGTGCTTCTGTGCTCTCTTGTGTCGCAGCTTCTGTTGTTGTCTCAGTTATATCTGATACATTCTTCGAAAATGCCGTTTGAATATCTGAGTCAACCAAATAAATATTATCATCACCTTCAACCATCATATAATATTTACTTGTATCATAAGGATTTTCTTTTCCAATATACAATGTATACGTTGTGTTATCCTCGTCTGTAAGCGCTATTGTATTTGTCTCTGCAATTACATTTCCATTATCATCTATGGTAAATCCATATTGAGATATGTCGTCCTTTTTAGCAATTTTTTCATCTGCAGTTACTGACACAAGTTTTGCAAGCATATCCGTTTCAACTGAATCTTTGCTTATATTTACTGATGCATCGCTTGAATCATGCCATTTTCCATCGCTATCTTTTGTTAATGTAATCGATGTGCCATTTGCTATATAGTTAAAAGCTGTTATTTTTTCATAATCTTTTAACTCAAATGCCGTTATTGCAGTTGCCTCTTTATTTTCAGATTCTTTTTCTTCCTGATTTTTATAAAATTTACCAACGCCAAAATAACCAATGATACATACTGCCATCAAAATAACTACTACAACAAATTGTTTTTTCTGTTTATTCATTATCTCTTTCTCCTTCTAGTCCAAATTACGATTCCCGCAACTAAAATAGCTATAGGAAGAACAACTGCAACAATTATTCCTACAAGTCTTGAAACTGATGCTGTAATTGTCAACTGAGAAGCCTGGAGGCTCTTTGAAGGAATTGACAAAGTCTCTACAGAATCATCTGTATTAATATACTCACTTAAAGCATTATTAAACATTTCAAGGTTTGCGTCTGCAACAAGTTCATTCATATTGTCATCTAACATATAAACTGAACTTAACGCCAAAATGTTGGTTTCTGTAGTTGTGCTTTCTCCATTTTCATTTTCGCTTGTTACACTCTTCTTTATTTGTGCTCCTAAATCAAATGTTCCTTCAACATCTCCATCTTCTTTAGTATATTTTTTTGCACTTTTCAAATGTGTTTTTGATACTGCTTTTGATGTTGTTGCTAAAGATGTATATGTTATTGAAGAGTCATCTTTATTTACCTGTTGTAATCCTTTTGCATATGGAGCAATTATATAGTTATCTATTCCTGACGCAAAACTTCCTGAGCCGTTTGCAAATGTAAAGAATGGTCCGTACTGATTTGAGTAGAAATCTGTATCATTTTCAGCTATAACACCTTCAACAACTTTCACTCCAAATGCTTCTAATATCGATTCAAAATTTGGTTTATCTGTCTGTGCGCTCTTGTAAGCCTCACATGCAATAATTGCTTTTCCTCCGGCATTTAAATAATCAATAACTTTCTGTGTCTCATCTTTAGAATAATCCTTTGTAGGTCCTAAAATCATTATCATTTCGCAATCATCAACTGATAAACTGTCCATACTTGCTAATTTTATTTCTTCAACATCACAATTCATTTTAGAAATTGCATCTGAAAACTTCGAGCCCATTCCAATTTCATCATGTCCTGTTATCTGATAAACAACCGGATTCTTATCTGATAACACATATGATATAGCACTGTCTAACTGACCTTCACAGTCATATCCTGTGTAAGATGTGGAGCCTGTAGTGTAATATGAACTTGTATCTGCTTCATAAATGTTATTGTAATCTACAACCTTTGACTTATTTGTCTTTTTATTTACAACAATTAAACTATTTGATGTAGGTGCTGAATCTGTATAATCTGCGTAAAAATAAGGATTTAATTTTGTATCTTTATATTCAACACTTATATGCTTTGAGCTATTTTCGTAATTTTTTAATGTTTTCTTTATTGTATCATCACTGCCATCTTTAGCTGCCATAACATAGATAACAACGTCATCATTTATTTTCTTCAACATTTTCTTTGTATCATCTGTTATTGAATACAACTTAGATGCTGTCATGTCTATGCTTGCCCATGAAGATTTATCTGTAACCTTACCTGCAACAAGATTTACAAATACTGCTACTACGATTGCTACAGCGATAAATCCCGTGCTAAATACACCTGTTGAAATAGTTGCCTTAGATACGTTCCATCTTCTTTTTTGTATTGATTGACAAGTGAGGAATAGGAACAAAACAATAATTGTCAGATAATAAACTACTCCAAAAAGAGAAATTACACCACTCATAAATTCATCTACAGGTGACAACAAATCAAATGCGCCAAGTATTTTTGTAAGTACATTTCCTGAAGATGAAATCATATTTTCTAAGGAGTTCATCATGTAACCCATAAATAAAATTACTATGCTTAAAATGGCCGATATAACCTGGCTTTCCGTTATGGATGAAATAAATACACCTATTGCAATAAATGCACAGCCATATAAAAATAATCCTAATATATTTGTGTATGCCAATCTAAATGACACTTCGCCAAATCTGGATAAAATAAGTGGATATACACACATTATTAAAACAGGTATCAAATATATTGTAACCAACGCCAAAAACTTACCTACAACTGTTTTTCCAACTGAAATAGGAGATGTCAAAATCAGCTGGTCCGTTTTAAGTCTTCGTTCATCTGCAACAATTTTCATTGTAAGAATTGGTATTGTAAATACTAAAATTAGTAATGCATTATATGCAGCATACATTTGTGTATAGCCATATGTAAGATTATAATAGATAAAGAATATACCTGCTATAAATGTTGTAACTGCTATAAACAGGCAGGCAATTACTGAAGTAAAATATGATTTAAGTTCCTTTTCATATATTGCTAGCATTATTTTTCTACCTCCTGCACTTCTTTTTCTTCATTTTTTAAATTATCTGCTAAGTTTTTATCATCCAATTTTTCTGAATTTTTCTTTTTAAACTTAAGACCTTTTTTCTTTGGCTGTGCCTTATATTCAGTCGTAAGTTCAATAAATAAATCTTCAAGAGATTTAGTCTTAAACTTAAGTTCTAATAACGGCATTTCCTTTTCTGCCAATGCGAAGAACAATCCTTCTCTTATATCAATATCACGTGATGTCACTATCTGTGCTTTACATTTTTCATCATCTAAAGTTTCAATTGAATGTTTGCATCCAAATTTATCAAGTATATTTTCTATTTCATTCGCATCACCTTTAATAATAGCCTCAATTCTGTTTTCTCCTGCAAGTTCTTCAATTAATTCTTCTTCCCTACCTGAAGCCACAAGTTTGCCCTGAGAAATAATAAATATATTCTCACATACTTCACTTATTTCAGTCAAAATATGCGAGCTCAAAATTACAGTATGCTCTTTTCCTAAATTTCTAATCAAATCTCTAATTTCTATTATCTGTTTTGGATCAAGACCTACTGTTGGCTCGTCTAAAATAATAAGGTCAGGCATTCCCATAATTGCCTGCGCAATTCCTACTCTTTGCTTATATCCTTTTGACAAATTCCTAATAAGTCGTTCTCTAACTTCTGTCGTTCTTGTCATTTCCAAAGACTGTTCTATGCAAGCCTTTCTTTCTTCCTTCTTTATTTTCTTTATCTTAGATACAAATTCCAAGTATTCATATACAGTCATATCCTGATAAAGGGGTGGAATCTCCGGCAAATAGCCAACATTCTTTTTTGCCTCCTCAGGCTCTTTAAAAATGTCATATCCATTAATTATAACAGTTCCTGATGTTGCACCTATATACCCTGTTAATACGTTCATTGTCGTAGATTTTCCTGCACCATTTGGTCCTAAAAATCCATAGACACCTTTTGAATCAATATTAAGACTCAAATCATTAACTGCAACGTTATCTCCATATTTTTTAACAAGATTGTTTATCTCTACAATACTCATGTCTTTCCTCCTACTATTTTATTGCATTGTATCGTTACAATAACTTTCTTGTATATTCTATGTTTCAATTGTGACGTTATTTCGTTCAAATTGTGATTCTTTTGTGAAAATAAAAAAGCAGTGAGAATAACTCACTGCTTTTTTATAAGTATTAAATATATTAAAATTATGCTAATTTTGCTTTAGCAACTTCTACTAATTTAGTAAATCCTTCAGCATCGTTAACTGCCATTTCAGCTAACATCTTTCTGTTCATTTCAACACCTGCTAATTTAAGACCATACATAAATTTGCTGTATGAAAGACCATTCATTCTAGCTGCAGCGTTAATTCTTGCAATCCATAACTGTCTGAACTGTCTCTTTTTCTGCTTTCTACCAGCATAAGCTGAAGTCAAAGCTCTCATTACTGACTGCTTTGCTACTCTATACTGTTTTGATCTTGCTCCTCTGTAACCCTTAGCGAGCTTTAATACTCTATTATGTTTTTTTCTAGCGTTCATTCCGCCTTTAATTCTTGCCATGATAATTTCCTCCTACTCAGAATTATAAATAAGGTAAAATCTTCTTCATATTTTTTACGTTTGTAGCATCAGTAACTGTTGCTTTTCTAAGATTTCTCTTTCTCTTAGTTGATTTCTTTGTTAAAATATGTGACTTATAAGCTTTGTTTCTTTTAAGTTTACCTGTTCCTGTAACTTTAAAACGTTTTGCAGCTGCTCTGCTTGTCTTGATTTTTGGCATTTTATATTCCTCCTTAATTTAAACTCTAGCCTATCGCTTTTGTTCGAGAAACATTGTCATGTTTCTACCTTCAAGTTTAGCTTTTTTGCTTATTACTGATATATCTTCTAATAACTTAGCAAAGTCATCTAAAACATGCGCACTACTACTAATATGAGCCATCTCACGTCCTCTGAATCTAAGAGTTACTTTAACTTTGTCACCCTTTTCTAAGAACTTTCTTGCATTATTAGCCTTTGTCTTCAAATCATTAATCTCAACGTTAGGAGATAATCTGATTTCCTTAATTTCTACTGACTTTTGTTTTTTCTTGGCTTCCTTTTCCTTCTTCTGCAATTCATATCTATACTTTCCGTAATCCATAATCTTGCAAACAGGTGGCTGAGCCTTTGGGGCAATCTTAATTAAATCTAATTCAGCTTCTTCAGCCTTCTTCAATGCTTCTCTTGAAGACATAATTCCAAGCTGTTCTCCATCTGAACCAATGAGCCTTATTTCTTTGTCCCTAATCTGTTCATTAATCATTAACTCGCTAATGGTATTGCACCTCCATAAAAAAAGTGGATAGTCAGACTATCCACTAAAAACTCAAATCAAATGAATTAAATGTTAACCTCGAATCACCTCTATGTGTCTGGGTGAGAGTGGATACTCTGCTTTGTTTTATACATCGACATATATATTACCATCTTGCAATACATATGTCAACACATTTTTTTGATTTATGTTTTTTTGTTTTCTTCAAGCTTTAATCAGGCAGATAAATTCACTTATCCGTCCTTAAATCACTATTTTGAAATACCTTTTTTAATTTATCATTTTACATTTTATTCAGGCTTAAATGTTCCACAGGCTGTTTCAGTATAATGCTTTGCACCATTACCTTCAATTCCTATACGATCTGCGCAACATTTTTTATCACCATTAAATGTACATTTAACTGCTTCGCACTGCACCTGTAATTTTGTTTCCGGTGACATTCCACAATGACAATCACTTGTATAGCTTCCTTCACCCTGTTCCTTAAAACTTCCACAGGCTGTTGAGTTAACAGTATCTGCTGTGCTTCCTTCCACTCTTATTCCATCAAGACAGCACTTCTTTTCTTTGTTATAATAGCAATTTTGAACTGAACAATTTAAAATAGGCATATCTTCGTCCTCCAATTATATATTTCGGAAATTTTCCGATATGCTTATTTTCTTCAATTGTTCTTTTTTTATGCATTTTATTTAATAAACAAAATTTTTAAATCAGTATTATTTTCTCTCTTCTAATGGAATTTCTTTTCTGATTTCTTTTGTTCTGATTTCTTTGCAAATTGCATCAATAAATTCATCTAATTTCTTAATTCCTTCATCACCTGCAAATCTGCTTCTTACAGATACTGTTCCATCAGCCTCTTCCTGTTGTCCTACAACAAGCATATAAGGAAGTTTGTCTAAACGTGCTTCTCTAATCTTATATCCAATCTTTTCTGATCTTCCATCAACAGTAACATCAATTCCGTTTTTCTTGAGTTCTGCAGCTACTTTTTCTGCATAGTCAACATATTTATCTGAAATTGGTAAAACTCTTACCTGTTCAGGACATAACCATGTTGGAAACTTGCCTGCATATTTTTCAATTAACCATGCAAGTGTTCTTTCATAGCATCCGATAGATGTTCTATGGATGATATATGGTCTTACCTTATCTCCATTTTCATCAATGTAATACATATCAAACTGTTCAGCTAATAAAGCATCCCACTGAATTGTAATCATTGTATCTTCTTTTCCATATACATTCTTTGCATTGATATCTACCTTTGGTCCGTAAAACGCTGCTTCACCAACATCTTCTACAAATGGGATATTTAATTCATTTAAAACATTTCTAATATCCTGTTCTGTTTCATTCCATACTTCAGGTTCTCCGATATATTTTTCTTTATTTTCAGGATCCCATTTTGAAAGATGATATGTTACATCTTCTTCTAATCCTAAAGTCTGTAAACAGTACTGAGCTAATGCTATACAATCCTTAAATTCTTTAACCATCTGGTCAGGTCTTACAATAAGATGACCTTCTGAAATTGTAAACTGACGAACTCTTGTAAGTCCATGCATTTCACCTGAATCTTCATTTCTAAAAAGTGTAGATGTTTCACCATATCTGCATGGCAAATCTCTATAACTCTTCTGGCTTGCTTTGTATACATAGTATTGGAATGGACATGTCATTGGGCGAAGTGCAAATACTTCTTTATCTTTTTCTTCATCGCCTAATACAAACATTCCTTCTTTGTAATGATCCCAGTGTCCTGAAATTTTATACAAATCACTCTTTGCCATTAATGGAGTCTTTGTACGTACATAACCCCATTCATTATCTTCAAGGTCCTCAATCCATCTTTGTAATTTCTGAACCATCTTCTGTCCCTTTGGCATAAGTAATGGAAGTCCCTGTCCGATTACATCTACAGTTGTAAAAAGTTCCATTTCCCTACCAAGTTTATTATGGTCTCTGTTCTTTGCTTCTTCAAGTTCATCTAAATAAGCTTTTAAATCATCTTTGCTGTCAAATGCTGTTCCGTAAATTCTCTGAAGTCTTGCTTTATTAGAATCACCTCTCCAGTATGCCATTGATGAAGATGTCAATTTAAATGCTTTAATTGACTTTGTTGACATCAAATGTGGTCCTGCACATAAATCAACAAATTCACCCTGACTATAGAAAGATATAATTGAATCTTCCGGCAAATCTTTAATAAGTTCTACCTTATATGGCTCATTTCTGTCTTCCATATACTTGATTGCATCTTCTCTTGGAAGTGTAAATCTTTCAAGTTTGGCACCTTTCTTAATGATTTTTTTCATCTCAGCTTCAATTTTATCTAAATCTTCCCTTGAAAATGGTTCGCTGTCAAAATCATAATAGAATCCATTATCAACAGAAGGTCCAATAGCCAATTTTACATCCGGATACAAATTCTTAATTGCTTCTGCAAGAACATGTGATGTAGTGTGTCTGTATGCAGCTTTTCCAGCTTCATCTTTAAATGTTAAAATATTTAAATTACAATCTTTGTCTACTGTTGTTCTTAAATCTACAACTTCGCCATCAATTTCTCCTGCACATGCTGCTCTTCCAAGCCCGCCTGAAATGTCAAATGCGATGTCGTTTACTGTCATTGGTTCTGAATACTCTCTTACTGAGCCATCTTTTAAAGTAATCTTCATTTTCACTTTCTCCTTTACACATCTGATAATTATTTCTTGTAAGCCAGACTCATTAATACAATAAAAAAGCCCTGCTTACAATTAGTAAGCAGGGACGAATATCTCGCGGTTCCACCCTGATTGTCTATTTTACATAGGCCTCTCATTGCGATTATAACGGAATCACCGGACCTGATTGGGGTCACTCAGAGGTAGTTTTCAATTAGCCATCCGCAAAGCACTTCCAGCCTTAGTGCTTCTCTCTGTAGCCCTCCTGCTAATCTACTCGTCTCGTCAACGTTTTCTTTATTCAAACACAATTATAGCATTTAAAGTTGCTTTGTCAACTTCAAATGCTATAATTTATTTTGTATTTATTTTTTATAAAACGCCGTATATTTTCTGTTCTTCATTATCTTGTTAAGAATTCCTGTGTCCAATATATATGTTCCCCAACTTTAACACATCCAATTCCTATATACTCAAATTCTCCATTCATAATATTTGCCTTATGCGTAGGAGATTTCATCCACGCATTCACTACTTCTGCAGGAGTATCATAATCCTCTGCCAAATTCTCTGCTCTTCTTGTCCAATCATCAATTCCTGCCTGTTTAAACGCTGTAAAGTAGGATGTTCCATCAGGTCTTGTGTAACTGAATAATTCATCGCATTCAGTTGTTCTTACTCTAGACAAAAAATAGAACAAATAACACTTGCAAAATTACATCGTTCATATTATCTGTTCTATCTATCTTTATTGTCTTATTTATTTTTTCATTACTGACTTATAAATCAATTTTATTTAACAACTTTCCTGTATTTCAATAATAAAACTTGTAAACTTATTACAGTTTTATTTTTATTTTGGCAAGCTATAAGATTTTGTTATATTTGCATTATCGTACACAACATCCATAGCTTTATCAAGTAACACTGCTTCTTCAATTTCTTTATCAGTATAATCTTTCTTCATCTCTTCAACATTATCATATCCGCAATCAGCATATAATTCTTCGTATTTATCTTCGATTTCAGATGATGAAGCTGTCAAATTTTCTTTTTCAACAATTTTCCACATTACAAGATTAGATTTTACTTCATTTAAATATTCTTCCTGTAAGCTTTCTTCTGTATATCCTGAGAAATCATACAAATATTCATCAACTGTAATTCCATAAGAGTCTGCATAATATGCTGCATCCGAATCAAATTCTTCTTTTACACTATCATACATTTCCTGAGGATATCCATTCATTGTCGCATTATCAACTGCACTCTGCCATAAATCACTCTTTTTGTTTTCAAGAACATAATCCTCATTCCATTTATAGAATTCTTTTACTGTTGAGATTCCATAATCTTCATTATAATTATCCTTTACCCATTTATCTGTTACATCTTCTGTTTCTTCTTCGCTTACAGATACAAGTTTAAGCGTAAACTTAACGTTTTTGCCCGTGTAATCAGAATCTTTTTCCGCAACATAATTTATGTCATCTGTATCTTTTGCCTGATATTCTACTTTATCTCCTGCCTTATGTCCAACAACTGCATTTGTAAATTCTGCATAAAGGCTTTCTTCCTGTCCAACATATAATTCACAATTACTCTGGCTGATATTCTTGTCCTTTTCTCCGTCTACATAACCTGTATATGTAATTTCAACGCAATCGCCTTCTTTTGCTTCTCTGTCAACTTCTGTATATGTCTGTGTTTCTTCTTTTATTGATTCATCGATATCATCTTGTGTAACTTCACATGATAAACCTTTATATTCTCCTAATGTAATATAATCATCTAATTTACCGGATGTAATTCCTGCTTTTTTATCAATTTCCTTTTTAGGAACTACTGCCTTTTGATAATATACTGCCCCACCAAATGCAATTAATATAATCGCAATTAAGACCGGAACCCAAATCTTCTTTAATACTTTCATTACTTTCTCCTCATATAATTCAAATTTTATACACGTGTCAATTTTATAAGCAATCACTAAACTGCTTCATTTAGTAACCGTTATTTTTCAACTCATTTACACCTTTATCATTTTCTAAACAAAAATTAAGTATAATGACACCTCTGCATAATATAAAAGGACTTCTACATTCCGCAAAAGTCCTTTTAATTTTAACATATTATTATGATTTTACATAGTAAAATTTTATAATTCACAATTATTTCAAACTATATTAAGTAAATATTAAACTTCTGTACTATAGTTTGGAGCTTCTTTTGTGATATGGATGTCATGTGGATGACTTTCCTTTAATGAAGCTGCTGAAATTTTAACAAACTGTCCTGTTTCTTTTAATGTTTCAATGTCCTTAGCTCCACAATATCCCATACCTGATCTAAGACCACCCATTAACTGGAATACTGTATCTTCCAATGTTCCTCTGTAAGCAACACGTCCTTCAACACCTTCTGGAACAAGTTTCTTAGCATCTGTCTGGAAGTATCTGTCTTTACTACCATTTTCCATAGCAGCAATTGAACCCATACCTCTGTATACTTTGTATTTTCTTCCCTGGAATAATTCAAATGTACCAGGTGCTTCATCACAACCTGCAAACATTGAACCCATCATACAAACATTTCCACCTGCAGCGATTGCTTTTACAATGTCACCTGAAAACTTGATTCCACCATCTGCAATAATAGGTACTCCATATTCTTTAGCTACTTCGTAACAATCCATAACAGCTGTAATCTGTGGTACACCAATACCTGCAACAACTCTTGTTGTACAAATTGATCCAGGTCCAATACCGACCTTTACTGCATCTGCTCCTGCTTCGATTAAATCCTTTGTAGCAGCTCCTGTTGCAACATTACCTGCTATTACCTGTAAATCAGGATATTTATCTTTAATTAATTTTAAAGTATTAAAAATGTTCTGTGAATGACCATGAGCTGAATCAATTACAATAACGTCAACTTTAGCCTTTACTAAAGCATCTACTCTTTCAAGTACATTTGTTGTAATACCAACTGCAGCACCACAAAGAAGTCTTCCCTGTTCATCCTTTGCTGATAATGGGTATTTAATCTGTTTTTCAATATCCTTTATTGTAATTAATCCCTTTAAATTGAAATCGTCATCTACGATTGGAAGTTTTTCTTTTCTTGCCTTAGCTAAAATTGCTTTAGCTTCTTCAAGTGTAATTCCCTCTTTAGCTGTAATCAATCCTTCAGATGTCATTGAATCTTTAATCAACTTAGAACCATCTGTTTCAAATTTCAAATCACGGTTAGTAATAATACCAACTAATTTCTTTCCTACAACAATAGGAACACCTGAAATTCTGAATTTTGCCATTAAATCGTTAGCATCTTTTAATGTATGTTCTGGAGTTAAATAGAAAGGATCTGTAATAACACCGTTTTCAGAACGTTTTACTTTGTCTACTTCGTCCGCCTGTTCCTGGATTGACATATTTTTGTGGATAATACCTATACCACCCTGTCTTGCCATGGCGATAGCCATTCTGTGTTCTGTTACTGTGTCCATTCCGGCACTCATCATTGGAATGTTTAACTTGATAGACTTTGTTAAGTGTGTTGTTAAGTCAACCATATTAGGTGTAACCTGTGAGTACTGTGGTACTAACAAAACGTCATCAAAAGTAATTCCTTCACCAATAATTTTTCCCATTGGAATATTCCTCTCTTTCTCTTTATCTTTTTTGTTTTTAGTTATTAGAACTAACACTAACAAAATTTCTTTTTATTGTCAATAAATTACTTTCCATAAAGGAATGTAAATATTTAACTATCTGTTTGCAATTCTAACTATGCTTGGTCTTATTTTGTGTAATGCTTCAACCATTTTTTCATTTGGTTCAAAAATCATTTCCGTAATCCCATTTGCTTCGTTGAAAATAACAGCATATTTTAATTTTCCGGCTTCTCTTGATGAATAATCAAGAACCTTCATTTCATTATTAACACGGCGAAGAATTTCTTCACTGTCTGCATCTGCCATTATTTCTGCATTTTTCATATCAAATTCAGCAACTTTTTTTCTTTTTCTCTGTCCCATTATTTTATCAACAGAAATTTCACTGTTAAGTATTGAATATTCATATTCTACACTTGTCATCTGAAAAGCCATATATGTGAGATAAATGGCCAGTACACCTAATGTTACACCTAAAATTCCAAGAACTGCTGTAAGTAAAAAGCAACATATAACAATAAATATGCATCCTATTCTAATTCCAATTGCTGAAAGTGATGTTTTTGTTTTAACAATATATTCTACAAATGTTTCTTCCATACATATTCCTCCAAGCCTATTCCACTGATGCTATATAATAGTAAATTGGCTGTCCACCCGGATAAACTTCTACTTCTACGTCCGGAAGTGCTTTTTCAACTTTTTTTGCTAATTCATTTGCATCGTCTTCTGTCACATCGCTACCATAGTAAAGGCTGACAATTTCTGATTCTTCATCAACCATTTCACGAATCATATCAACTGTTGTATCAGCAATATCTTCACCTACTGAAAGGATTCCGTCATCACCTATACCCATAATATTTCCTTCATGAATTTCCTTATCATCAATAACTGTGTCTCTTACTGCGTAAGTTGACTGTCCTGTCTTTATATATGACATGTTTTCAATCATTGATTCCTTGTTTTCTTCTACTGAAGATTCTTGTACAAATCCAATCATAGCTGCAATTCCCTGAGGAACTGTCTTTGATGGAATTACAACAAGCTTTTTATCTTCAACTAAACTTTCAGCCTGCTGTGCTGCAAGAATAATATTCTTGTTATTAGGAAGAACAAATATTGTATCGGCATTTATCTTATCAACTGCCTCTAAAATATCTTCTGTGCTTGGATTCATTGTCTGACCACCTGAAATAATATAGTCAACTCCTAATCCCTTAAATATTTCATCTAAGCCTTCACCTACAGAAATTGCTACAAATCCATAGTCTTTTCTAGGCTCATTCTTTTTTTCTTCTTCCTGTTGAGCTGCTACTTTCTCAGCATCTTTAATTAATCTTTCCTGATGCTCTTCTCTCATATTATCAATCTTCATCTTTGAAAGAGATCCAAATGTAAGAGCTTTCTGAATAGCAAGTCCCGGATCATTAGTATGAACATGAACCTTTACTACTTCATCATCAGCAACAACTACAATAGAATCACCTATAGATTCAAGATATGCTTTAAATTCTTTTTCTGTTTCAATAGGCATTTCTTTATCTAAATTAATAATAAATTCAGTGCAGTATCCATATTTAATATCAAAATTATCTGTAACTTCTAATTTAGACTTGTCAACCGGTTTAGCTGCATCTTCTATTGTAAGGTCTATTTCTTTTCCAAGGAATGCATCGTAAGCACCCTTTACAACCTGCATTAATCCCTGTCCACCTGAATCAACAACTCCGGCCTGTTTTAAAACAGGAAGCATTTCAGGTGTCTGATTAAGTACATCATCACCATGTTTAATGATTTCATCAATCATTACTGTTAAATCTTCTTCTGTTTCAGCTACTTGTGCTGCTTTATCTGCCATTCCTTTTGCAACTGTAAGGATTGTACCTTCTTTAGGTTTCATAACTGCTTTGTATGCTGTTTCAACCGCTCTATTGCAGGCTTTTGCTAAAACCATTGCATCAATTTCTTCACATGTCTTAATTTCCTTTGTGAATCCTCTGAATAACTGGGAAAGGATAACACCTGAATTACCTCTGGCTCCTCTTAAGGAACCTGATGATATTGCTTTAGCAATTACTTTCATATCAGGATTTTCAATTCCGCCTACTTCTTTAGCTGCTGACATAATTGTTAATGTCATATTTGTACCTGTATCTCCATCCGGTACAGGGAATACATTTAATTCATTAATCCATTCTTTCTTTGCTTCAAGATTTTTTGCTCCTGCTAAGAACATTTTTTGAAACATACTAGCATCAATCTTATTAACCAAAATAATTTCCTCCTTGAGTAATTAGTTAGTCTATTACTCTAACTCCTTCAACATATATATTAATTTTCTTAACTGTCATTCCTGTATAAGCTTCTACTTTATACTTAACACTAGAAATAATATTCTCAGCTATTGTAGAAATATTAACACCATAAGCGATAATAACATGGAATTCTATTAAAATCTCATTATTTTCATCAATTGTAACATTTATTCCTTTTGATAAGCTGTCTCTCTTTAATAATTTAACAAGACCGTCTTTTACACTTACCATTGCCATACCAACAATACCAAAACATTCACATGCTGTTGTTCCGGCATATTTAGCAATTACTTCCGGGCTAATTAAAACCTGACCTAAATCAGTATTCATCTTTCCTTTCATATATATACCTCCTGTATATCTCAAAATCATTTTTATACATAGCTTACTATATTATACATTCTTTTCTAAAAAAATAAAAGCAGATTTTATCAACAGTTCAGCCAAGCGCCACTATACCATTAGGTTCAAAGACTGCTCACAGGCTATTGGGCCTAATGGTATAGTGGCATTTGGTGAGCCAAATAAGCGAGAAGTAGCAGATTTATCTGCGGATTCGAGCTTTTGGCTGAACTGTTTCTTATATAAATAGGTAATTTGTTGGATTTATTTTTATATTTATACAAAAAACTGTTGCAAATTGCAATATTTTCTGTTAGAATGCTCTTTGTGTCAGGTCAATTACGTTAATTTGACCTAATTGTTTTGTGTAAGGAGGTGCTATTATGGCTAAATGTGAAATTTGCGATAAGGGTGCTCA
Source organism: Eubacterium sp. AF19-12LB (assembly GCF_003479125.1). Taxonomy (NCBI): domain Bacteria; kingdom Bacillati; phylum Bacillota; class Clostridia; order Eubacteriales; family Eubacteriaceae; genus Eubacterium; species Eubacterium sp. AF19-12LB. The sequence continues at coordinate 29,303 of NZ_QUGP01000005.1, forward strand.
TTTTGGTAACGCTGTGAGCCATTCTCATAGACGTTCAAATAAAATGTGGAAATCAAATATCAAATCTGTTAAAGTTAAAGTTAACGGAGGCGCAAAGAAAATGTACGTTTGTACTTCTTGCTTAAGATCAGGTAAGGTTGAACGTGCTTAATAAAAAAGAACCAACGCTGTTGGTTCTTTTTTATTTTTATATTTAAAATATCCAAACTTAACTCTATGTCAAGAATTGGAGTAGCACAATAATAAAACGGTGGTCAGATTTCCATCTATTACCACCGCTATTTTTATATTCTCTAACCTAAAACTTCTTTAGCAATATCTGCACTTCGTTTTGCATCCTTTGCATAATAATCGGCACCGATTTTCATTGCATAATCTTCAGTAAGCACAGCTCCACCGACCATTATTTTACAGTCAAGATTATTTTCCTTTAAAAGATTAATTGTATCTTCCATTGAACCTAATGTTGTAGTCATAAGTGCTGACAGTCCTACGAGTTTTACATCATTTTTCTTTACAGCTTCTACTACTTTCATTGGGTCCACGTCTCTTCCAAGGTCAATTACATTATAACCATAGTTTTCAAGAATTACTTTCACAATATTTTTTCCGATATCATGAATATCACCTTTTACAGTAGCTATTACAATCTTACCTTTTTGTTCTGACTGACCACCTTTAGCTGACATATAATTCTTAACTTCATCAAAACATACTTTTGCAACATCAGCTGCCATAATTAGCTGTGGAAGGAATATTTTTCCTTTTTCAAATTTGTCACCCACAACATCTAATGCCGGAATAAGCATATCATTTATTATTTCCATGGCGTCTTTATTTTCAAGATAAGCTCTTGTCAATTCTGCACCTTCATTTTTAAGTCCCTGTTCCATTGCCTTTAGCAATTTACTGTTCTTACCGTCATTTGCATCACCATTATCAGCTGGAACTGCGCCTTCTTTTGTTTTACTGTTTCCAACTACCTCTGTATATTCATCCGCATGGGAAATAAATTCCATTGAATTTTTATCTATATCTGCAAGCACCTTATAAGTTCTTACAGCCCATACCATTGACGGAACATTCGGATTCATAATAGGCAAATCAAGTCCATTTGTAAGTGCCATTGTCAAAAATGTCTTATTTACTAATTCTCTGTTTGGTAAACCAAATGAAATGTTCGATACACCCAAAACAGTTCTTAATCCTAATTCATTTTTAACAATATTTAATGCCTTTAAAGTTTCTCCTGCAGCTTTCTGTTCTGCTGAAACAGTTAAAACCAAACAGTCTATAATAATGTCTTCTTTTGGTATTCCATAGCTTAACGCTTTATTTAAAATTTTCTTTGCTATCTCTACTCGTCCTTTATAATCAGCAGGAATACCATTTTCATCCAATGCAAGTCCGATAACTGCAGCACCGTACTTCTTAACTATAGGTAGAATCGTGTCTAACACCTTATCTTCGCCATTTACCGAGTTTACAATTGCCTTACCATTATAAACTCGCAAAGCCGCCTCAATAACTTCCGGTTTTGTTGAATCGATCTGAAGTGGAACTGAAACAATGCTTTGAAGTTCTTTTACAGTCTTAATCATCATTTCTTTTTCATCGATTTCAGGATGACCAACATTTACATCTAATATTTCAGCTCCGGCTTCTATCTGTTCAGTTGCCTGTCCTAAAATATAGTCCATATCTTTTTCAACTAACGCTTGTTTAAAACGCTTTTTACCTGTAGGATTGATTCTTTCACCGATAATTCTTGGCTGATTAACTACTACAGTATTAATTGGAGAACATATTGCAAGTTGTCTTTCCTGTCTGTTTGATTCAAATTCATTATTCTTCTGTGCTTCTACAAGCATTGCTTTAACGGCACGAATATACTCAGGATTTGTACCACAACATCCGCCAAATATTCTAGCACCAAATTTTAGCATCTGTTTATAATCTTCAACAAACTGCTCAGGTGTTACATCATATTCATTTGTAACAGGGTCAGGCAAACCTGCATTAGCCTTTACAATTACCGGAATATCTGACCATTTTCCTATTTCTTCTACTATTGGTGCTAACTGGTCAGGCCCAAGAGAACAGTTTACACCAATTGCATCAACCCCAAGTCCCACAATTGTAAGTACCATTGCTGAGACTGAACATCCTGTGAAAGTTCTTTTATTTTCTTCAAATGTCATTGTAACAAACACCGGTAAGTTTGAATTTTCTTTAGCTGCCAAGACTGCTGCTTTTGTTTCTAACAAATCAGTCATTGTTTCAATTACAATTACATCTGCATCTTTTCCGGCAAGAATTTCTTCTTTAAAAATATCATATGCTTCTTCAAAGCTTAAACTTCCTGTTGGTTCAAGAAGTTGTCCTATAGGTCCTATATCAAGTGCAACGAAGCTTTCGCTTCCTTCACATGCTTTTCTACCGTTTTCAATTGCCTTTTTTATTATTTCTTCTGTTGAATATCCTGTACCCTTTAACTTATATCTGTTTGCGCCAAATGTATTTGCATAAACAATATCCGAACCGGCTTCAATATATTGTTTATGAATATCAATAATCCATTCCGGCTTTGTAATTCCCAAAGTTTCAGGAACCACTCCCATCTTCATTCCTTTTTTCTGAAGCATTGTTCCCATAGCTCCGTCTAAAACAATATATCCTTTTTTCAATAATTCTTTAACGTCCACAGTTCTTTCCCGCCTTCCTATATTGGCATTTTTCTCTAAAGCTGCAATTATCGCAACTCTTCTTGCTTGATGTATTAAGATTATGTCCCATACCAATTATACATGTAACTGATTTTGTAGGTGTAAGCATAAAACTATCATTAACACATACGCCTATCTGTTTTGATGCATTTACAACATTTAAAAACTGTTGTTGCAATTCTAACGGAAAATCATCATATCCAACACCAAATCTCCATGTATATTCATAATGAGGAAATTCATTTTTTATAATTTCTTCAACCTTGTCACATACCTGTTCCACTGCAGCTGAAGCCATGCTATCTATTATAGCCGCCTGTGCCATATCTCCTATCTGCTTTCTTCTAATCAAAGAGTCTACTCCTGAAGATAAAGTAACACACATCATGGCAATTTTTTCACATCCTTTAAGATGATTTTTTATTGCCTCTCCTTTTAATTCAAAATCCACACCATCTATAGAATAATCTTCATTTAAATCAAATACTCTATAAACATATTTAGGCTGTATAACCTTTAGCAATTCTTCACTACATATATCCAATATTTTTTTTGTATTATTGTCAGGTTTATTATCCCCATATCCTAAATATCTTAAAGCTTCATTTACATTTACATAGTCAAGTATTATGTCTTTATCTCTCATTTTATTCCTTATCTGTTGTGCTTAACCACACTTTCAACTCCTTCTGTAATTTTTCTTGCTACATAAGGATTGTTCATTGTATAAATATGTACACCATCAACTCCATTAGCTGCCAAATCAATAATCTGATTAATCGCATATGCAATTCCTGCATCTCTTAAAGCTTCCGGATTTGATTCATATCTCTGCATTATTCTTGATAATGATGCAGGAATACTTGCTCCACACATTGTAACCATTCTTTCAATCTGGCTCTTACTTGTTACAGGCATAATTCCGGCTTCAATCGGTACATTAATATCTGCAATTCTAGCTCTTTCCAGAAAATCGTAGAATACTCTATTATCAAAAAACAACTGAGAAATCAAATGGTCTGCTCCTGCATCCACTTTTTTCTTTAAGTTCTTTATATCATCAACTGCATCTTTTGCTTCCATATGTACTTCAGGATAACATGCTCCTGAAACATGGAATCCACCCTTGTCCATAATATATTTTGTTAAATCTGATGCATATGTAAAATCTTTTTTAGGTTCTAAGCCTTCAACTCTGTCACCTCTTAAGGCTAAAATATTGTCTATTCCCTCTTTTTTTAATTCTTCAAGAATCTTATCTATTTCATCCTTTGTGTTATTAATACATGACAAATGAGCTATTGTTTCTAATTTATATTCATTCTTAATTTTTGAGCAAATATCCTTTGTTATAGGATTTGTCACTCCACTTCCACCTGCTCCATAAGTAACACTAATAAAATCAGGTTTCAAATCCGTAAGTTTTTCTATTGTGTCATATACCGTTTCTATTCCACTTTCTTTCTTTGGTGGAAATACCTCAAAAGAAAATATTGTTTTTCCTTCTTCAAATAAATCTGCTATGTTCATTGTTCATTTACCTTTCTGTATTTTATTTGCATGAGCAAAAAAGATTATACCCTAAAATCAGGCACATAATTATTAAGCAGACCACTAAAAAAGTGCTACTTATTATTAACGCTATAGTCATTCCAAGCGCGACCCAAAATAAAGCAAATCCACAAACTTTTCCCATTTTAATTCCTAGTGTTTTTATATAGATATTATATGAAAAAAATTAATAAAAATAACCTATAAACAAGCCATTTTTATTAATTTATTTCTAAAAATCAATTGTAATAATTCTTAATTTTCATTTACTCTTCATCAAATGTATCTGCATCATCATTTTTACTTGTAAATTTATTAACAATATCAGGAACCATATCAATGATTCTCGAGAACCCATCCTGGTCATTTATACTGATAAGTTTTGAAGAACCATCTTTTATAACCAATACGGCACTTGGTGTTATCTTTCCACCAACTCCTCCACCTGCACTTGTGTCTTTTGAAAAAGTACCAACACCCATTCCAAAAGAAACATCAGCCATAGGAAGAATAATTGTATCTCCAACAGTTATTGCTTCACCTACAACAGATTTTGTAGTAATAAATTTTTCCATTGCTCTTAGTAAATCATCTGTGGCTTTTCTATCTTCTGACATATAAATACCTCCTGTCAACTAAACTTATCAATAACGGCATGCACTTCATCTTTCATATAAATCTGTAAAATATAAACACCTACAACTCCTATAGAAAAATGTCCCCACGCTCTGATTATTCCGTTAAATTTCTTGTTTTCAAAATCAGGTTCTATTTGAAAATTATCCATATTAAGCTTTAACGCAGTACATACAACTGCAATAACTCCAAGCATCTTTCCCGTCTTGTCCGGGCTGTCAAATCCAAACTCAAGTTTTCCTCTTATTTTTTTAGGTTTAAGTAACTTTACAATCTGCTTTGTCTTACTTTTAATATAGTTATATGCAGTTTTTACTTCTTCACTCTTTAAATAATCTATTAAATATTTAAATTTTTTTTGATTATTTTTAAATTTGTGTTTTGTGCTTCGAACCTTATGTTTTATTTTACCAAATAGTTTTCTACATTTAAACCATATATTTTTAACAAAATCTATTAACTGCTTTACTTTATAGTCTAAATCACTATTTTCTTCATCGGTTGATGATTCTTCTTTGTTAATATAAGACTGACGTTCATCTACATTTTCTTTATCTAAATTTTTCTGACTGTTTGCCAAAGCTTTTCCCTCAATGTTATCACCCTTAAACTCTTGTCCGGCTTTTATGAAATCATCACTCTCCACAGAATTCATATTTTTATCATTATCTTCTGTTCTGCCACGTTTTTCATATTTTTCGTCATTTTCAAATGTTTCATAAGAATCATCTGCATTTTCATCATTATCATCACTATAAATTTTAAATCCCAAAATTCTCAATGAATACTTCAATTCTTCACTATATTCCATATTAAAATGGAGAAGATGAAAAAGCCATCCTCCATGAATTCTTAAATAACTTTGCTCTTTATTTTTTATTCCTTCAATCTTATATGATGCCGGTAAAATAAACAACAGCGCAACTAAAGCAAGACTCGCCAGCAGAATAATTCCTATTATTTTTAATAAAATTAATAAAATATGTAACATTTTGCTCCTTCTGCTGCAATCAAGTGAAACTATGATTATTTTTCATATATTCTTTCAGTTTAAATTGCCCTGTTGCGCGGAAACAATCCATAATAATCAACTGGGTCATATCATAAGCTTCTTCCTTGCCTTTAGCTATACCATAAATCATAAGTTCCGAATTAAGATATCTCTTTTGTAAGAGCACATATGACGGATAAATGTCAAGGACATCCGTATCATTGAAGGGTGCAGCCAATACATAAATATTAAACTGCATTTTTCCTTCTTTTATTTTAGAGACAATATTATCCTTATCGTCCATCGCTTCATGTCCTATATACAAATCATCGCACCATTTCATATGCACCTCCTATTTATACAATCATCGATGAAATGATTTCTAAGCATCCCTTTTTTTCTGCCATATCAGTACATCCATGTAAACAATTGTATACGAAATCCTGTAATTCACTTATATTGTTGAAAAATACAGGTAATTCACTCAATGTTGCAGACATTATTGACTTCTTTATCAGCCTCTGACTATTAGCGAATTTGTCGACAAATTCTTTGTACAGATTTTCCTTTACCTTTTCTAAATATTCTTCATTTACCTTATCCTTATCCTGTTTTTTGTCAAATTCCACAAATAAACTTTCTGAATTTAACAGAGGAAGTCTTGATACCTTTTCATATGTTTTTTCAAGATTATTTCTGATAATGTCATCTTTATTCTTATCTAATATCTGGTCAACAATATCGTAATTCATTATATTGTGATAAAGTTCTTCCTGTTTGCCTTCTAATTTAACAAACATCGCCTCTAATTCTTCATTTGTCTTATGAGCAAATTTTCCTGTAAACATCAAATTAGTTTCACTGACAACTTCGCTACATATTGCTGTAATGTCATCATTTTCCTGACTCTCTGATGTATATAGCACAAGCAAAACATCATTAATCAATTCCTGCATCATCATATTTGCAGACACATTATCATCAATATAAGCTGTTAACTCTGATAATTTTTCAGAAAATTCATTAACTTCATCTTCTGTTATATTCTTCAAATCATATTTATCTAATTCTTCAAATGTATCATGAATTTCCGGATATAAAAGTTTGTAATCTTCCTTTTCTTCTAAAATAGCACTTGTTCTTATTCTATAAACAAAATCATCTAAACTACTCTTTTCGCCCTGATTATATACATCTAATCCCGAATTTACATATTCAAAAAACTTTGATTTAGTCATTCTGATTGGAAGCTGACCTATAATTTCACATATTTTACTGTTAATTATTGTCGCGTCTTCATCATCGAATATATATTTCATTATTTTTCTTGTAAATTCTTCATCACTATAATTTGCCGGCATATCATAATCGTGATATTTATATTCAACTCTGTTGTACGCAAATTCGTATACATTATACTTATCTACATAATATGTTAAGGCCTGCATTTTTCTAATGATGTTATTACGCATATCCTCAACTACACTTATATCTTCTTCACTCATGTCTGCAATAACTTCATTCATCTTATTTAATTCTAAGACAATATCAGAACTTATTACATCATTTTCATCCTGCTGCATCTGCAAAAAAGTATAGTAGTTAAGCGCAAGTCTGATATATGCAAATTTATTATTTATTTCACTAAATCCATCTGCATATTTTTTTAGATTATCATCTATATTTTTACCCTTAGAAATCTCATTAATTATCTGTCTCATATTTTCCTCCATGACTATTTCATTATGTCACAGAAATCAAATGTAGCAAAATAATCTTTTGGAGTTTCTGCTCTACGAATTAATTTTACGCTTCCATCTTCCTGTAACAATAATTCTGCAGAACGAAGTCTTCCGTTATAATTATATCCCATTGAGAATCCATGAGCTCCTGAATCATGAATTACAAGGAAATCTCCCATATCAATCTTTGGCAATTTTCTGTCTACTGCAAATTTGTCATTATTTTCGCATAATGAACCAACAATATCATATGTATGGTCGCAAGGTTCATTTTCCTTACCCATAACAGTAATATGATGGTAAGCTCCATACATTGCAGGTCTCATCAAGTTAGCAGCACATGCATCTACGCCAATATATTCTTTGTAAATATGCTTTTCATGTACAGCCTTTGTTACAAGTGCACCGTATGGTCCCATCATGAATCTTCCCATTTCAGTATAAATAGCTACATCATCCATTCCTGCAGGTGTAAGCACCTCTTCATATACTTTTCTTACTCCCTCGCCAATAACCATAATATCATTTGGTTCCTGATCCGGTCTGTAAGGTATTCCAACACCACCTGATAAATTGATGAATTTAATGTGTGCTCCTGTCTTTTCTTTTAATTCAACTGCAAGCTCAAAGATTGTCTTGGCAAGTCTTGGATAATATTCATTTGTAACTGTATTACTAGCTAAAAATGCATGAATTCCAAAATTCTTTACGCCTTTTTCTTTTAAAATCTTGTAAGCTTCAATAATCTGTTCGTGAGTCATTCCATATTTAGCATCTCCCGGATTATCCATAATTCCGTTACATGCTTCAAAAACTCCACCCGGATTATATCTGCAACTTACAGTTTCAGGAATGCCTGCTTCTTTTTCCATGAAATCAATCATTGTAATATCATCAAGATTAATAATTCCACCAAGCTTTGCGCAGTATCCAAATTCACCTTCAGGTGTTTCATTTGAAGAGAACATAATCTCATCGTCTCTAAACCCTAATTTGTCAGCAATCATAAGTTCTGTATATGATGAACAGTCAACACCACATCCGACTTCTTTTAACTTCTTTATGATAAATGGATTTGGTTCAGCTTTAACAGCAAAATATTCTCTAAATCCCTTATTCCATGAAAATGCTTCATTAACTTTTCTTGCATTCTCCATAAAACCCTTTTCATCATAAATATGATATGGCGTAGGATAAGTCTTTTCAATTTCCTTAAGTTGTTCAAGTGTTACAAACGGTTTCTTTTCCATTTTTTCAGTCCTCCTAATAATTATCTGCCGTATATATCGGTTAAATATCTAAGTCTCTCAACTTCTTTATCACCAAACTGGTTTTTGGTCATTCTCCAACGCCAGTTAGTTCCCATTGATGATGGCAGATTCATTCTGCCAATATTGCCAACTTTTAAAACATCCTGCATTTGGAATATTACAACATTCGCCACGCTGGCATAGGCGCATGTAAATAATTTATCCACAATATCTTCAATCGAGCCATGTCTACATTCTAAAAATTCTCTTATGTAACCAAGCTCCCAATATTGCAGACCAGTAAAATATCCCATTAATGTATCATTATCATGAGTTCCACCATAAGCCACAGTATTTTTTGTCCAAAAATATGGTAAATGTTCATTCTTTCTGTCTCCATCAAATGCAAACTCCAAAACCTTCATTCCCGGGAATCCACTTTTTTCAAGTACTTCCACTACTTCAGGTATTTTTACGCCTAAATCTTCAGCAATAATTTTCTTGTCTCCTATTGCTTGCGATATAGCTTTTATAAGTTTCATTCCCGGACCTTTTTCCCATTTTCCATTTCTGGCATCCTCATCCTCTGCCGGAATCGTATAATATTTTGTCATTCCAATAAAATGATCAATTCTAACTATATCGTATAGTTTCGCAGAGTGTTCCATTCTTTTTCTCCACCATGAAAAATCATCTTTTTCTAACTTATTCCAATCATATAATGGATTTCCCCATCTCTGGCCCAAATCAGAAAAAGCATCAGGTGGAACTCCTGCAACCTTTTTTGCCTCCAGATTTTCATCCAGTTGAAAAATTTCAGGATGAGACCATACATCTGCTGAATCCATAGCGACATAAATTGGTATGTCTCCTATTATTTCAATTCCTTTTTCGTTGGCATACTCTTTTAGTTTAAACCATTGTTCGAAGAATTTAAACTGTAAAAACCTATAGAAATCCAGTTCATCTGAAAATTCTTCTATCTTTTTATCTAACGCTTCCTGCTTTCTGAATCTTATATCCTCTTCCCAATCCTGCCACGAAGTCGACTCAGCATCATTTTTGCATACACAATACAAGCAGTAATCATCAATCCAAAAATCATTTTCTTTAACAAATTCTTTATATTCTTTCAATGCCTTGTGATTACTATTCTTATAAGCTTCTTTTAAAACAATAAATCTGGAATTATATATCAAACCATAGTCAACATACTGTTCTTCAATGTTCCATCTAAAACTATCTACATATTCTTTTGTAATCAGGCCTTCTTCAATTAGAGTATCCAAATCAATAAAATAAGGATTACCTGCAAACGCAGAAAAAGAAGCGTATGGGCTATCTCCATAACTTGTTGTTCCAAGAGGCAAAACCTGCCAATATTTTTGTCTTGCACCAACTAGTCTGTCGACAAATTCATATGCATCCTTTCCAAAAGAACCTATTCCATAAGGTGACGGAAGGCTGCTAATATGCATCAATATTCCCGCTCCTCTTTCAAATTCTTTTTGAGCCATATATATTTTATTCCTCCATTTTCAATTAACAATGTGTATGTGTAAATAAATGGTCCTGACAGTACTCTTTATTTCCACTACATTTTGAGCAATATCTGAAAGTCAAATTAGGATCATCTAATTCTGTTCTTCCACAGATTGCACATTTATGCTTAGCACCATTTTCATATTTAGGCTGTGTAGCCTGACGTATATTCTTTCGATATTCTCTTTTTCGTTTTATCTGATATGGTGATAATTTATTTCTTGTTTGAAAGAAGAAAATCATAAAATTAAGTAACGATGTAATTACCATCATTCTTGTTACCCATGAGCCTTGAAGTATTTCTACAAAAATGAATGCTCCATATAATACTCCTAACCATTTTACCTTTATAGGAATTATGAAATAAAGCAATACCTCAGCATCAGGATAAGTAGCTGCAAATGCAAGGAAAATTGACATATTAATATAATAGGTACTTACAAAATTACCTATTCCCATACCAATGCCTCTGTATATTACTGCTAAATCCGTTACACTTGTGCCACTATAGCTCATGCCAACTGCATTTAACACTGTCTCATATTCACCTGTTGTGTTACACATTATTATTAAAATTGCATATAAAAGAAATGCACCTATAATCGTAAATAGCATTCCTGAAAAAATGTATACGTTATATCGATACTTTCCCCATGTATATTCAAGATTGTTTCCTACTGAATAATAAAAGAAAAGCATAATTATAGTAAACAGTCCTAATGTCTCAGGCATTGTAACTACCCATGTTACAATTCTCCAAATCTGTCCATGTAATATTAAATATGGATCAAATGTAATATATTCATATAAATCCGGGAACAAATAATAAATTGCATAACCTATGGCATATCCGATTACTAAATATAGGGATAAATTGCTAATTGCGTATCTGCTGAATTTTCTTTCAAAGTTTGATTGTTTCATAGAAATCTCCTATTCTAAAATCTTATACAAGTATAATTTTATTAGTATCTTTTGTCAAACATACAATACATTTTTTACATATCTTTTTTGGCACATTCAAATGTTACACCCTGATTGTTAAATTTTAATTAAAAAATCAGGACATTTTTAAAAACAATTCACAAATTTGTTACTCTTATGTACTTATTTATATGTTGTTATTTGTCGCAAATTATAATATAATGTATAACGTTTATGGATTTTTATAACTTAAGAGGAAGGTAAACAACAATGAATGATAAAGCATATTACAGCCTTGGTATTGACATTGGCTCAACAACTGTAAAAATTGCAATTTTAAATAATGATAATGAAATTATGTTTGCTGACTATGAGCGTCACTATGCAAATATTCAGGAAACTTTAGCCGGATTATTAAAAAAGGCTAAAGAAAAATTAGGTGACATTACCTTATCACCTATGATTACAGGTTCAGGCGGACTTACTTTGTCAAAGCACTTAGGAGTTCCATTTGTTCAGGAGGTTGTAGCTGTTTCTACAGCATTAAATGATTATGCACCTCAGACAGATGTTGCAATTGAACTTGGTGGCGAAGATGCAAAAATAATTTATTTTACAAATGGAATTGAACAGCGTATGAACGGTATCTGTGCTGGTGGTACAGGTTCTTTCATTGACCAGATGGCTTCTCTTCTTCAGACTGATGCCAGTGGTTTAAATGAATACGCTGCTAATTATCAGGCAATTTATCCAATTGCCGCACGTTGTGGTGTATTTGCCAAAACAGATATTCAGCCATTAATTAACGAAGGTGCTACAAAAGAGGATTTAGCTGCTTCTATTTTCCAAGCAGTTGTAAACCAGACCATTTCGGGTTTGGCATGCGGAAAACCTATTCGTGGTACAGTTGCATTTTTAGGAGGGCCTCTTCACTTCCTTCCTGAATTAAAAAATGCATTTATAAGAACTCTTAATCTCGATGATGAACATATTGTTGCACCTGAGCATTCACATTTATTTGCTGCTACAGGTTCTGCAATGAATCACGATTCAAAAGTTTTAGTTAATATAACAGATTTGTATAACCGTCTTTCTAAAGGAATTAAGATGGATATGGAAATCAAACGTATGGAACCTTTATTTAAAAATGAAGCTGAATATACTGAATTTACTGTAAGACACAACAAAGATACAGTAAAGAAAGGTGATTTAAGCACTTATTCAGGAAAATGTTTCTTAGGTATAGATTCAGGTTCTACTACTACTAAGGCAGCTGTTGTCGGAGAAGATGGAACTTTATTATATTCATTCTACAGCAGTAATAATGGAAATCCTTTGGCAACTATTATTGGTGCAATTAAAGATATTTACTCTAAATTGCCTAAAGATGCTGAAATTGTACGTTCTTGTTCTACAGGATACGGTGAGGCTTTAATTAAAGCGGCTTTAATGCTTGATGAAGGTGAAGTTGAAACTGTTGCACATTATTATGCAGCTGCATTCTTTGAACCTGACGTTGACTGTATTCTTGATATCGGCGGTCAGGACATGAAATGTATTAAGATAAAGAATCAGACTGTAGACAGCGTCCAGTTAAATGAAGCCTGCTCATCAGGTTGTGGTTCTTTCATTGAAACATTTGCTAAATCGCTTAATTACTCAGTTGTCGATTTTGCTAAAGAAGCTTTATTTGCAAAGAATCCTACAGACCTTGGTACACGTTGTACAGTATTTATGAATTCAAATGTAAAACAGGCACAAAAAGAAGGTGCAAGCGTTGCAGATATTTCTGCCGGACTTGCTTATTCTGTTATTAAGAATGCTTTATATAAAGTTATTAAAATCACAGACCCTAAAGACCTTGGGGAAAAAGTTGTTGTTCAGGGTGGAACATTTTACAATGATGCTGTTTTAAGAAGTTTTGAAAAAATATCAGGATGTGAAGCTATCCGTCCTGACATTGCAGGTATTATGGGTGCATTTGGTGCTGCCCTTATTGCAAGAGAACGTTATCACGGCGAAGCAACAACAATGCTTTCTATCGATGCAATTAACAAATTTGATTACACAACAACAATGACACGATGCAAAGGTTGTACAAACAACTGTATGCTTACTATAAATAAATTTATTGACGGACGACGTTTCATAAGCGGAAACCGTTGTGAAAAAGGTCTTGGAAAAGAGAAAAATAAAGATAACATTCCTAACTTATTTGAATATAAATTCCACAGAATGTTTGATTACGAACCATTGTCTGAGGAAAATGCTAAACGAGGAACTGTAGGAATTCCACGTGTACTTAATATGTATGAGAATTTTCCATTCTGGGCTACTTTCTTTAAAAGATTAGGATACAGAGTTGTTCTCTCACCTGAGTCTTCAAGAAAAATATATGAATTAGGTATTGAATCAATTCCTAGTGAATCAGAATGTTATCCTGCAAAGATTGCTCACGGTCATGTTACCTGGTTAATCAGAAACGGTATTGATTTTATTTTCTATCCGTGTATACCATACGAAAGAAATGAAACACCGGATGCTAATAACCACTACAACTGCCCTATTGTTACATCTTATGCAGAAAATATAAAAAATAACGTTGAAGAATTAAACGATAATTCTATCAAATTTATGAATCCGTTTATGGCTTTAACAAATGAGGGAACTATTACAAGCCGACTTGTTGAAGAATTTTCAAAAGAATTTGATATTCCTAAAGCCGAAATTACTCAGGCTGCACATGTTGCATGGGTAGAATTATTAGCTTCAAGAGATGACATTCGCAAAAAAGGCGAAGAGACATTAGCATATATAAAGGAACATAATCTTCACGGTATCGTACTTGCAGGTCGTCCATACCATGTTGACCCTGAAATCAACCACGGTATTCCTGAAATGATTAACAGTTATGGTCTTGCCGTTTTAACAGAAGATTCTATTTCACATTTAGCTCCTGTTGAAAGACCTTTGATTGTATCTGACCAGTGGATGTACCATTCAAGACTTTATGCAGCTGCTAACTATGTAAAAACAAGAGATGATCTTGATTTAGTTCAGCTCAATTCATTTGGATGTGGTCTTGATGCCGTTACGACTGACTGCGTAAATGATATTTTAACTAAATCAGGAAAGATTTACACTGTTCTTAAAATCGATGAAGTTAATAACTTAGGCGCTGCAAGAATCAGAATACGTTCTCTTCTTTCAGCCATTAGAATAAGAAAAGAAAGAAATTATCAAAGAGACATCAAGCCATCTTCAATCAAAAAAGTTGAATTTACAAAGCAGATGTTTGATGAAAAATATACAATACTTACACCTCAGATGAGTCCAATTCACTTTAAGATGCTTCAATCTGCAATGAATTCATGTGGATACAACTTTGAAGTTCTTCCAAGTGAACAATCATGCATTGATATGGGTCTTAAGTATGTTAACAATGATGCCTGCTACCCTTCACTTATTGTTGTAGGTCAGATTATGGAAGCATTATTATCTGGAAGATATGATTTACACAAAGTGGCTGTTGTTATTACTCAGACAGGCGGCGGATGTCGTGCTACTAACTATATCGGATTTATCAGACGTGCATTAGAGAAAGCCGGATTAGAATACATTCCTGTTCTTTCCCTTAGTTTATCCGGTATTGAAAAGAACAGTGGATTTAAGATTACTCCTAAATTTGCAGTTAAAGCAGTTCAGGCAGCAATGTACGGCGATTTATTTATGAGAGTTGTATACAGAACAAGACCTTATGAAGTAAATCACGGCGAAACAGATGCACTTCATAAAAAATGGGAAGATAAATTATGTGCTGAACTTGCAGATAATAAATTTGGAATGAAACGATATAAAAATAATCTTCGCAAGATTGTTGAAGAATTTGATGCTATTCCTGTAAAAGATATTAAAAAACCACGTGTTGGTATTGTTGGTGAGATTCTTGTTAAATTCTCTCCTACTGCTAACAATGACCTTGTAAACTTATTGGAATCTGAAGGTGCTGAAGCCGTTATGCCTGACCTTGTAGACTTCTTCTTATATGGATTTAGAAACTCTACATTTAAGGCCGAAAAATTAGGTTTTAAAAAATCATCAGTAATTCTAAGTACCATTGGAATAAAAGCTATAGAATACTTCAGAAAAACAGCTAAGGAGGCTTTAATAAAGAGCAAACACTTCACTCCTACAAGCGATATTTGGGAAATGGCTGAAATGGCTGAAGAAGTTGTATCAATCGGCAACCAAACCGGTGAGGGTTGGTTCCTTACAGGTGAAATGCTTCACTTAATAAAAGACGGAGTTCCAAACATCGTTTGTACACAGCCTTTTGCCTGTCTTCCAAATCATATTGTTGGAAAGGGTGTTATTAAAAAACTTCGTGCAATGCACCCTGAAGCAAATATTGTAGCTGTTGACTATGATCCCGGTGCAAGTGAAGTTAACCAGTTAAATAGAATTAAACTTATGCTTGCAACTGCAAATAAAAGATTAAAAGAAAAGCAAAATTAAAACATATACCATTTGGTACATTACACAAAACAAGGCATAGGTTCGAAATGAACCTATGCCTTGTTTTGTGATATTCTATCTAATTTATTATATGTCTTATATCTTAATCTAACAGACTCCACTGGCTTACATCCCACACATCTGTTACCCAATCCTCATAAAAATCAGGTTCATGACATACCATAAGTATGCTTCCCTTGTATTCTGTAAGCGCTCTTTTTAATTCTGCCTTAGCATCTACATCCAAATGATTTGTAGGTTCGTCAAGAACCAAAAGATTTGTTTCTCTGTTAATTAATTTGCAAAGACGGACTTTTGCCTGCTCTCCTCCGCTTAACACTCTTATCTGACTTTCAATATGATTTGTAGTAAGTCCACATTTAGCCAACGCGCTTCTTACTTCATATTGGTTAAATGAAGGGAATTCATCCCAGATTTCCTCAAGGCATGTAGAACGGTTTTCTTCCTTTATTTCCTGTTCAAAATAGCCTATTTGCAGATAATCTCCCAATTCAACTTTTCCATCTATAGGTTTAATTTCTCCTAAAATACTTCTTAAAAGAGTTGTTTTTCCAATACCATTTGTTCCTATTACTGCAATTTTCTTTCCTCTTTCCATAGACAAATTAAGTGGCACAGATAATGGCTTATCATATCCGATTACCAGATTCATTGTGTCTATTATAAATTTGCCGGACGTCCTTGCTTCCTTAAATCTAAATTCCGGTTTTGGTTTTTCTCCTGCAAGTTCAATTAAATCCATATTATCAAGTTTTTTCTGCCTTGACATTGCCATGTTTCTTGTTGAAACTCTAGCTTTATTTCTTGCCACAAAATCCTTTAAATCAGCAATTTCTTTTTGCTGTCTGTTATATGCAGCCTCAAGTTGTGCCTGTTTTACGGCGTGTACTTCTTTAAACTTATCGTAATCGCCTACATATCTGTCCAGTTTTTGATTTTCCATATTATAAATCAAATTAATAACACTATTTAAAAACGGTATATCATGTGATATTAAAATAAAAGCATTCTCATAATCCTGTAAATATCTCTTTAACCATTCAATATGTTCGGCATCCAAATAGTTTGTCGGTTCATCAAGCAATAAAATGTCAGGCTTTTCTAACAATAGTTTTGCAAGCAATACCTTTGTTCTCTGACCACCACTTAAATCATTTACATCTTTATCAAGTCCTAAATCTGTTAATCCAAATGCCCTTGCTATTTCTTCTACCTTTGAATCTATCAGATAAAAATCATGCATTGTAAGCATATCCTGAATAACGGCAAGTTCATCCATATATATTTCAAGTTGCTTCTCATCCGCATCACCCATTTTATTGCAAATGTCATTCATGTTTTCTTCCATTTCAAACAGGAAGTCAAATGCCGATTTTAAAACATCCTCTATTGTCATTCCTTTTTCTAAAACGATATGCTGGTCTAAATATCCTACTCTGACATTTTTAGCCCATTCAACTCTGCCTTCGTCAGGTTGCAATTTACCTGTTATTATATTCATAAACGTTGACTTACCTTCACCATTCGCTCCAACAAGTCCTATATGTTCACCTTTTAATAATCTAAATGATACATCATCAAAAATTGCTCTATCGCCAAAACCATGTGTTAAATGTTCTACATTTAATATGCTCATATTTTTCCTTTCATCTTAGGTAAATTAAATATTTTCTATTTGCCAGTCTATTGGTTCTATTCCATTTGCCTTTAAGAATTCATTTGCTTTGCTAAAATGCTTGCATCCGAAAAATCCTCTATATGCTGAAAGTGGACTTGGATGTGGACATTTTAATACAAGATGTTTTGGATTAGTTAACATCTTAGCTTTCTTTTGTGCAGGCGAACCCCACAAAAATATTACTATTGGCCTGTCCTGTGCATTTACGGCTTCTATAACCGCATCCGTAAATTGCTCCCAGCCATGTCCCTGATGTGAATTTGCCTGATGAGCTCTAACTGTTAATACTGTGTTAAGCAATAACACTCCCTGATCTGCCCATTTTTTCAAATATCCGTTATTTGGTATATAACATCCCAAATCATCATGCAATTCTTTATAAATATTTTGAAGCGATGGTGGTATGTCATTTCCCGGCAATACTGAAAAGCTTAATCCATGCGCCTGATTTACATTATGATATGGGTCCTGCCCAAGCAGCAATACTTTTACATCCTTAAGTGGTGTAAAATGAAATGCATTAAATATATCTTCTGCCGGAGGATATACTATTGTTTTACTGTATTCATCTTTAACAAAACTATATAATTCTTTGTAGTATGGTTTAGAAAATTCAGGCTGTATTGCTTCTAACCAATCATTTGTTATCATTCCCATTTATTTAACCTCTGTCAAATATTGTTACCAACTATTTCTTCTACGAACTGCGGATCATTATAAACTTTTATTGCACTTTTCTCGATTCTGATTTTAAATTCAGTATCTGTTAGCATTTCTCCGTCAACATTACATGTTACAGGAATATCTGACTGAATTTTTAATCCTTTGTCTGTGTATCTTACCACTCTCTTTGACTTTTCATGTCTTCCGTTTTTTAATTTTAATAAAAGTCCCGGTATTAATATTTTAGGCATTTTATCAACCATATATATTTCAAAATATCCGTCGTCTATTAACGCATGTGGAGCAATTCTATGTCCTCCACCATAATACTGTCCATTACATACAGTAACTATTGTATACTCACCTTTTTTTGACTGTTCGCCAAATATTGTAGTCAATTCTTTAAATTTATATTTAAAATACGAATAAATAATGCTGCATGTGTATCTTTGTCCAACAGGTATCCACTTCTTCTGTCTTATTACACTTATGTTATTTGCTATATCAGCATCTAAGCCTATGCATGCAATATTTATAAAATACTTGTCATTGATAATTCCTAAGTCACATCTGTGTTCGCCTTTTCCAAGTGCAGACAATGTTCTGTAAAAATCATTTCCGCTTCCTGCCGGTATAACACCTACCGTCATATGCTTCTTAACAACACCATTTATTATTTCATTTAAATTTCCATCTCCACCTACTGAAAACACAATGCTTTCTTCATCATTAGGAATGCTTTCTGCCACTTTTCTTGCTTTACCAAACCCATCAGTGTAATGAATTTCATATTTTATATCTCTAAGCCTGCATGCCTTATCTATTCTTTCAATAAATCCTTCTTTATCATTGGCAAATCTGCCACTTTCAGGATTGATTATAAAATAATATTTCATTTTAATCTCTCGCTCTATATAATAATCTATATTGCCTTAACTTTAAATTAAGGCTATTGTCTGGAAAATTCTATATACTGAATCTTAATTCGTTTTTCCAATTATATTCTAACCTGAACACCTTTTTCCTTAAGATAATGTTTCAGGTCATTTATTTCTAATTCTTTGTAGTGAAATAATGATGCTGCCAATGCTGCATCAGCTTTTCCTTCTGTCAATGCATCATAAAAATGTTCTTTTTTACCTGCTCCACCTGATGCAATTACAGGTATTGACACATTTTCAGATATGATTCTTGTAAGTTCTACATCATATCCCCTCTTAACTCCATCGCAGTCCATACTTGTAAGAAGTATTTCTCCTGCTCCTAATTTATCTACTTTACGCGCCCATTCCACAGCGTCTATTCCAACATCTACTCTTCCACCATTTTTGTAAATATTCCAGCCCGAGCCGTGTGCTCTTCTTTTTGCATCTATAGCAACAACTACACACTGGCTTCCAAATTTATCTGCGGCATCACTTATAAGTCTTGGATTCATAATAGCCGATGAGTTTATTGATATCTTATCGGCTCCCTCTCTAAGTAACGTTTTGAAATCATCTACTGTTCTGATTCCGCCTCCAACCGTAAATGGTATAAAAACCTGCTCAGCTACTCTTCTTACCATATCTACAACTGTATTTCTATTGTCAGATGATGCTGTAATATCAAGGAACACCAATTCATCTGCTCCCGCCTTATTGTATGCCTTTGCTACCTCTACAGGGTCGCCTGCATCACGCAAATTTACAAAATTTACTCCTTTTACAACTCGGTTATTATTAACATCCAAACAAGGTATAATTCTCTTTGTGTGCATATTTTCCTCCTAATATAAAATACGACAAAATCGAGTAGGAATTTTCCTACTCGAAAAAATTTAATTTATCTCTGCAAAATTTTTCAATATTTTCAGTCCTATATCTCCACTCTTTTCCGGATGGAACTGACATGCAAATACATTTTCTTTCTCAACGGACGCATGTATATGTACACCATACTCAGTAGTTGCTGTTACGATGTTTTCGTCATCTGCTTTCAAATAATAAGAGTGAACAAAATAAACATATGCTTTCTCATTTATTCCTTTAAATAATCTTCCATTATTATGAAAATCTAACGAATTCCATCCAATATGTGGAACTTTCAAACTTTCACCTTCAGGTATCTTTATAATCTTGCCCGGTAGAATTCCAAGTCCCTTTACTCCCGGTGTTTCATCACTTTCTTCAAATAATAACTGTAAGCCTAAACATATTCCAAGAAATGGTATGTTTCGTGACACAACTTCCTTCACAGTATCAACTAAATCATACTTATTAAGCTTTTCCATAGCGTCACCAAATGAGCCTACGCCCGGAAGTACAACTTTGTCTGCACCTAAGATTACATCCTTGTCTCGTGTTAGTATCGTTTCTTCTCCCAGAAATTGAAACGCCTTCTCAACACTTCTAATATTTCCTGCATCATAGTCAATTATTGCTATCATATTCCAGTCCTTCCTCTGAAGCTTTTCCATCTAATTCAAACCAGAATTCAACACCATCCTCATGATTAAATACTCCGCATTTTTTATTCATACTGTCAGCAATCGCCTTAACAATAGAAAGTCCAATGCCATTTCCACCATATTCTCTGGTTCTTGCCTTATCTACTTTATAGAATTTAATCCAAACATTTTCCAATTCATTTTCAGGAATCTGTTTACCGGTATTGAAGACTGACATTCTTACTATACCATCTTTTTCTACAATTTTCATCTCAATTATTCTTTTTCCGTCAATATGGTTAAATGCGTTACTTACATAGTTTGTAATTACTTCCTCAATTTGAAATTCATCTGCCCAAACATATACAGGTTCTTTATTTTCAAATATTATTTTAACATTCTCCTGCTCCGCTCTTAACTGAACGGATTTAATAATGCCTTCCATGACATCAACAAGATTAAATCTTTCGATATTTACCTGTTTATTTCCAAATTCAATCTGTGTAAGTGCCAGCAGTTTTTTAACCATTTTGTTCATTTTATCTGACTCATCAATAATTACATCACAATAAAATTCCATACTTTCAGGGTCGTCATTAATATTATCCTTTAAACCTTCTGCATATCCCTGAATAAGAGCAATCGGTGTTTTTAATTCATGAGATACATTTGAAATAAAATCTTTTCTCATCTCATCAATTTCAATCTTTTGCTCGATATCTTTTTGCAATTCTATATTTGCCTTTTTAAGTTCAAGGATTGTCCCTTCCAATTTAGCTGACAACTCATTCATACTATTTCCAAGAACGCCTATTTCATCTTTATGTTTTCCTGTATATTTAGCATCAAAATCCAAATTTGACATTCTTGTTGAAATTGTTGCAAGTTCAAGTATCGGGTCCGTATATCTTCTCGTTACTATAATCATCATAATAGTCATTACAACAGTCATAGATATAAGAAGAATCAAATAGAATTTATTTGTAATATTAAGAGTCTCCCTCATATTTTGGACTGATACCCTGATTACAAAATAATAGCCTGAATCTAATGTCCCAAACAATTCATAATATTCCTGATCAGACAATAAATCTCTGGCTCTTTGCATCGTATAATTGTCATTCTTTTCTATAATAGTTCTTTCTCTTTCGGCTCCAAATGCCGCACCATATATCATTTCCTGCCAACGTCTTTGTAATGTCTTTCCTGCACCATATTCATATATTGTGTTTCCGGAACTGTCTATCATAATTATTGTTACGCCGGCATTTTCACACTCATCATTTAGCGCCTGTACGTTGTCGCTTTCAGATAAATCCTTATCTTCTTTTACAACTTGAGCCATCTTATTATATACATCAACAATAACGTCTTTTTTATGTGAAATATAATATTTTTCAATAAAAGCTGTTCCAAATGTTGATGCAAGCGCAATAGCTACTGTCATAATTACAATGATTAATATTGGCAGTTTATACTTAATTGAATGTTTCATTAGTTTACCTCAAATTTATATCCCATACCCCAAACAGTCTTTATGTAATCACCACAGTCACCTAATTTACTTCTAAGTTTCTTGACATGTGTATCTATTGTTCTGGCATCTCCAAAGTAATCATAATTCCATACATTATTTAAAATATTTTCTCTTGAAAGAGCAATTCCTTTATTTTCAATAAAATATGTCAACAATTCAAATTCTTTAAAGCTTAGTTCAATTTCCTTATCTTTAACATTAACAATATGAGCAGCCTTATCTATCTTAATATCTCCTGCTTCTATTGTCATATCAGCGCCAATTTTATTAGCACGTCGTAAAATTGCATCAACTCTTGCAACTAATATTTTAGGACTGAAAGGTTTTGATATGTATTCATCAACTCCAAGTTCAAATCCTTTAAGTTCATCATTTTCCTCACTTTTTGCTGTAAGCATTATGATTGGGACTTTTGAAAATTTTCTTATTTCCTTACATACTTCCCAACCGTCCATTTTAGGCATCATAACGTCAAGAATTATCAATGAAATGTCTTTGTTTCCAAAGAATACCTCAATTGCTTCTTCGCCGTCTCCTGCTTCTAATACCTTATATTGTTTCTTTACAAGGAAATCCTTAACAAGTTTTCTCATTCTTGATTCATCATCTACAACTAAAATCTTTAATTCATCCATTTATGTGTACCTCCGCAGCACTAATATTTCATATAGAAATAACATTTCAACTTCTATAATGTAAAATATAACACAAAATATGTGATGATTTTATGAAATATAGTTATTTTTCTGCTTCTGCCTGCTCAATTTGCTGAATTTTTGTTTCTAATGCTGAAAGTGCATGCGAAACGTCTTCATATCCACTGTATTCAGCTCCATTATAAGAATATGTTCTATATCTGTCGTTATCTCTCTTATATGAGTTTACGACTTTATTATATTCTTTCTCTGTTACTTCATTATCGTTTATTAGATATTTTTTTGTATTTCCTGAGTTGTCAGTTACAAGTCTTGAAATAACTTTCAACTTTTCATCCTTGTATTGGCATACAACAATTTGTGTATTCCCAATTATATTATTAACAAGCGTAACTGTTCCATCCTGATTATATGTCATAGACTGAAATGCTTTAGTATGGGCAATTTTACCTTTTTTATTCAAATAATAAAGTTTCATTTCGCGGCTTTCCTTACTCCACACAAGCATACATGGATAATAATTATTTCCTATTTTTGCGAACTCAACATTTTGATTTGGGTCTTTGCTTTGCAATTTATACAAAGTTTTTTCGTATTTTTCATATAGTTCTTTCTGTTTATCCTGTACTACTTCATTTACTACTTCTTTATAATCTGTATATATTTCCATTTGTGTAATATCTTTGTCATCTGATGTAAATGAAACATAGAGTATTCTGTCATCTGCAACTTTAGTAAATACAACACTTCTTTTTTCATCAAGTCTTCCATCATAATTAACATCCCATCCCATTTTTTCAACTACAGGATCCATGTAATAATTAATCTCATCCCCTAAAGAGTATCCAAGCACTGAAATTTCATCATTATCAGTTACAATAATTTGAAAATCAGGATAGTTATAGTCATGAAGTTTCTGACTTGAACCTTTAATTACATTTATTTCGATGCCATTTCCTTTCCAATGTTGCTCTACATTTCCTTTTTCACTATCAGATTCTTTCATATTAAAATAATAAGCTACTCTTTTTAATTCATCTATGTATTCTAGCAAATCAACCTTGTCATCTTTTGTTTCCAATGGCTCTTCTGTTTCCTGAATTGTAGTTACTTCCTCTTTTGTACTCTTTTCTTCTCCTTCCGTTTTTCCACATCCAAAAGTCATAGTAGCTACAATGCTAAAAATCATTAATAATGCTAATCTTCTCATAATCCCTCCTGCTACAGCGTAACTATTATTTTTATTTCTTACCTATTAAATAGGCATACTTATTTACGATACGCCTATAATACAATAATTTGTTTAAAAAGAAAATATTATTTTTGTCGTAAATTTTATTAATTTTTAATAACAATTTTGTTGCTTTATATAATTTGTTGTCATTTATTGTGTTTCTTCTATGTTTACAACCTTTACATTCACGTTAATATATGGTAAAAATATCTTTGGTTTTTTATATATTTGAGGGGACAAAAAAGAAAAATAAAAATAGAGGTAACAAAAATGATTAGTACAAGAGAAGCAACTGAACGTTATTCAAAAGTAGGTGTTGTCAAAGGTAATTTACCTACATTAAAAATGTTGGTATTAGGAATTATAGCCGGATTCTTTATTTCCATAGCCGGAACCGGTGCTGCCACTGCATCATGTTCTTTAGAAAATACAGCTATAGCAAGATTGATAAATGCATGTATCTTCCCTGCCGGTTTAGCAATGGTAGTTTTAAACGGAAGTGAGTTATTTACAGGTAACAACCTTATGATTATTTCTGTTCTTGAGAAAAAACTTTCTGTAGCGAAAATGCTTAAGAACTGGGTTGTTGTTTATATCGGAAGTTTTATAGGAAGTGTTGTATTTACATTTTTATGCACATACGGTCATGTTTATACTTTATTTAATGGACAATTAGCAACAAATCTTTTAAGTACTGCTGTATCTAAATGCAATATTTCATTTACTGATGCCATTATTAAAGGTATTTTTTGTAATATTTTAGTATGTGTTGCAGTATTTATGACATTTATGGCCGAATCTGCTGCAAGCAAAATTATATGTTTATTCTTCCCTATTATCGTTTTCGTTATTTGTGCTTTTGAACATAGCGTTGCAAATATGAGTTATATAAGTGGTGGTTTATTCATTAATCAGATGTATGGAAATTACGGATTAGATGTAACAGGTCTTAGTTGGTGGAACTTCATCGTTAAAAATTTATTGCCTGTAACTATCGGTAATATCATTGGTGGTGTTGGAATTGGTGTTTTATATTGGTATTCTAACTTATATACACCAAAGCAAAAATAGCCAATATTTCCAATTGACTATATTTAAAATATGATTTAAAATATAAGACCAAGGTAGACTTTTACCTACCCCCAGTAAGGGCTAGTACTGGTTTCGACAGGGGTTTTGAAGTTGGAGAAGCTATCCGTAGATGATGCGTTAAATCATACAATTAAAATTAAACGCTGAAGATAATTTAGCTTACGCTGCCTAATTAATGGCAGCTGTCAATACAAGGTTGCCTGCGGCCCTGATATTGGCATCGACTTTAGCAGGAAACTCTGATTGCTAAGCTTTGCGCTTTCAGTGATTTTATGAAGCTACCAAGAGCAAAACGGTGTTAGTTCCGGTTTGTTTAAGGGAATGTTAAATAACTGACTATGATAGAAGAAGTACAATGGAGAGGCTTTTGGACACGGGTTCAACTCCCGTCTAGTCCACTAGTTTTCATAAGGAGAGGCTAAACGAAGACGGAATGACTCCTTATGTAAATAATAAAAATAACGGCACTGTATGTTACAATATTAATATACAGTGCTGTTATTTTTATGGTATAATGTGGATATGAATTTAACAAATCGGATTTTATCCACGAAAGGAAGATTAAAATGAAAATAGATAATAACCAATGGAAATGGACAAGAAAACCTAAAGATTTTACTATCTCTGAAGATAAAATTGAAGTAATAACAAATCCACATACAGATTTATGGCAGCGTACTTACTACCATTTTAGAAATGATAATGCTCCCGTTCTTCAGATTAAGACTTCCAAAAAGATGTTTTCTTTTATTGTAAAGACAGAATTTGAAACTAAGGTACGCTTTGACCAGTGTGGTGTTGTTATGTATCTCGATAGTGAAAACTGGTTGAAAGGTTCTATTGAATATGAAAATGAAAAGTTTCAGCATCTTGGAAGCGTTGTAACGAATAAAGGATATTCAGATTGGGCTACAACTGAAATTGATGCTGGAATTAAATCTATGTGGTATAGATTCAGTAGACGTGAAGACGATTACTGCATTGAATGCTCAGAAGATGGCATTAATTATAAGCAGATGCGAATCTGTCATATGTATAAAGCAACTGATGAAATCCAGTTTGGAATTTATGCATGTAGTCCTGAAGATTCTTCATTTAAAGCAACATTTACAAATATGGAAATAACAGAATGTAAGTGGATAGCACACGATGGTCAGGCACCTGATGCTGAGTAAAACTTTCAATTTGTAGAAAAGAGATAGATAATTTTGCACAATTATTCTTTTGTATATATAATTAGCAAGTTAAACAATCAGAACCACGCCTAAAAGACGTGGTTCTGATTTAAAATTTAAATATAACTATTTCATTCTAATTACAACAAATTCCTGTGGTGTATCATTTGAATTTGAACTCGCCATACTATCAACAAGTTCTTTTTTGCATACTTCTCCTCTTCCCTAATCTGCTGGAAATACAACCCCCTGTTGCCTTCTTGCTTCATCCATAACTTTAACACACATATGTGAATATTTAATATGTTCGTCTGTAAATTTTCCAATTTCAATAAGTCGTGCCCACTCTTTTGCTTCAAATACAAGATTATTTTCACATTCAGGCACTTTAATTATCTTTTCCGTATTATCATTAAAAATAACTTTTACTTTTCTCGGGTTAGGTATGTCCTCAATAATAATTGCTCCTTTTTCTCCCTGAATCTGACTAGGTATCTTTGAATTTGTTATCTTTGAATACAATACTTCTGCCAACATTTCAGGATATTTTGCAATTATTGTTCCCTGTCCATCAATACTATCAGGTAATATTTGTGCCATTGCCATTATTTCCTGTGGCATACCAAATAATTTTACAAGCGGATGCACACAATATACACCTATATCCGTTAATGCTCCATTTGAAAATTCCTTACGAAATGCATTTTCAAATATTCCCTGCTTATATTTATCGTATCTTGATGAATATTGACAATATTGAAAGCTTACTCTTCTAACAGGCTTAACAAGTTCTATTGCTTCTTTTATAGCAAAAAATCCCGGGTCAATTACATTTCTCATTGCTTCCATTATTACTACATTATGCTTTATTGCCAAATTTATTAATTCTTCTAATTCTTTTTGATTGCTTGTAATTGTCTTTTCAATCATTACATGTTTTCCATTTTCAATCAAAAGTTTAGCCTGTTCATAATGTAAGCTATTAGGGCTTGCAATATATACTGCATGAATTTCATCACATTTAGCAAGCTTATTCAAATCCGTAAACACCATTTTCCCATTATGCTTTTTGCTAAATGCTTCTCCTTTTTCCTTATCTCTTGAATATGTTGCCACATAGCATAAGTTATCACATTGTTCTACCGCCTCTAAAAACCAATCAACTACAAAATTTGTTCCTATCGTTGCAAAATTTATCATTCACTTTCCTCCTTTTAATATGTATTGTTTCCTACCTTTGATTAACTGATATTGGTTGGAATAGTATATATAAAACAATTTCTTTTTCCAACTATATTTTTAATCTTTCCTATCATTCATATAGTTAATTTTACATTACTTTTATGTTTTTTCAAACACATTTTATTATTCGCTATCATTTTTTATTATTTTTTATTATTTGTTATTATATGTTACTTATAAATGACGAAGTCATATTCCCTGACTTTGATGCTCATATCTTAAGACAATTTTAATTTTTTATAAATGAAAAACATTTTTTAGTTTGATATAATAAATTCACAAAACAAATTGGAGGTTATTTTTTATGAAGAAATTTTTAAAGAAGACAAATCGTGGAATTATATTGTCTGCTATTTGTCTTGTTATTCTTGTAATCTATGTTTCTGTCGATTACATAACATTCTCAACTCAAAAAGATACTATTAGACAAACAACTGAAAATTATATAAACGATGTTTTAAAAACAAACTCTGAATCAGTTGATTTAAATAAACATCGCGAACTTATTACAGACATATTAAATAATTATTGGACAGATAAACATTATTCATCAAGTGGTTCTACTATCTCAGGCATGAAAGCAACTTTAGATTCCACTCTTGACGCTGACAATTCTTTATTTGATATAAAAGATGCATCAGGTTCAGTTCAGTCAGTTAAGATTTCAAAAGCCGGTCCTAAAATTGCCAGTGCAAATATAAAATACACAGTAGATATCGTTGGAAAAGAAACATCTACAGTATTTACACCGGGTACTATTTGTACACTTAGCGATTACAATAATGATTATTACGATGATGGTTCTGAAGATTCACAAGATTCCAACAACGCCTCAACTAATGATTATTATAAAGTAAACTGCACTTGCGAAGGTACTATTTACTACACTTATGAATCAGGCAAATGGAAAATAAGTACCTGGGACAGTTATGTTACAGACTCAAACTGCACAAAACTTGACGATAAGGAGGATTAACATGAGTACAGCATTGGAAATTAAGAATATAGAAAAAAAATTTGGTTCCAGAACTGTTTTAAACAAAGTATCATTTGAAACAAAAACAGGTGAAGTATTCGGTCTTCTTGGTCCAAACGGAGCCGGTAAAACAACTTTAATTAAAATGATTACAGGTTTACTCAATATAGATGATGGTGAAATTTTAATCAA
Source organism: Eubacterium sp. AF19-12LB (assembly GCF_003479125.1). Classification (NCBI taxonomy): domain Bacteria; kingdom Bacillati; phylum Bacillota; class Clostridia; order Eubacteriales; family Eubacteriaceae; genus Eubacterium; species Eubacterium sp. AF19-12LB. Next base: position 58,074 of record NZ_QUGP01000005.1, read on the forward strand.
CGGAAAAAGTCTTGAGCATGACTTTGAAGCTGCCATGGAAAATATCGGAGCTATCGTTGAAAATCCTGAATTTTATAAATATATGACCGGTAAGCAAAATATTTTACAATATGCACGTTTACACAAGTCAGTGACTATGGAAAGAGTTAACGAAGTAATAGAGCTTGTCGGTTTATCAAATCGTATAAACGAAAAAGTAGGCAAATATTCTCTAGGTATGAGACAGCGTTTAGGACTTGCTATTACATTATTGCATAATCCTAAAGTGTTAATTTTAGATGAGCCTACCAATGGTCTTGACCCCGCAGGAATTAAACAGTTACGTGATATTTTAACAAATATGGCTCACAAAGAAGATGTTTGCGTTTTAGTATCAAGTCATCTTATGAGCGAAATGGAATTAATGTGCGACAGAGTAGCTATTTTGTCAAATGGAAATATTTTAAGTGTTGATACGATGGAAAATATGCTTCACGATGTATCTGGTAAGGATGTAACTTACAATTTTGAAGTATCAGACAGTAATTCTGCTATTACCGCCATTACAGAATATAACCCTGATATTATAAATTCAATAACAAGCGATACTACATTTGAATTAAAGATTAACAGGAATTCAGCTAAAGACATTGTTTCTACAATTACAGATTTACTTGTTGAAAACAAAATCAGCATATACGCTATTATTCCTATTGAAAACCAGAAACTTGAAGATGCATTTATGGAAATAACTAACGTAAAAGGAGGTAACCAAATTGCTTAATTTAATCAAAAACGAATATTCAAAATTATTTCATAAAAAAAGCACTTATTTCTTTCTTGCAGCCATTGTATTATTTATAATTGGCATTTCAGTTTTTACAAAATTTTCCTGTGATAATAACGATGATATTTATTACTCTTCTATTGAGCAGGAATTACAATATGCAACTACTGAAACTGATGAATATAGAGACGATGCGTATATAGAAGAATTAAAGCTTGCTAAATCTCTTGATTATACAATGCATGATATATATGACAATTCACGTTGGGAATCAAATGCTTTAAGCGATTACTATTCATATTTAAGTTCAATTAATTCATTTGATAAAGAGGGTTCATCTGATTTAGTCAACTCAAAAGAAGACCGTGAACATTATCAAAATTTATGTGATACAATTGTTTCTTCACTTAAAGATAAAGATTGGAAAAGTTATATCCAGTTAACTGTCGATTCAATAAATACTGATGGTCATACAAAAGACGGTGCTAAATTGTTAAAGGATACTTATGAAAACTATTTAAAAAATGATATTGACCCTGATTCAAACACTCAGAAATACAGTCTTATATCTAATTTTTCACAATATGATATAAGCTATTCTGATTTACTTTCGACAAAAAAAAGTGGAGCTTCATATGATGAAACAGAATTTAATACTACTGAATCAAATTATCTGATAGCAAAATATCAGTTAGAAAATGATATTGACTCAGTTATTTATAAAAACCCTGATCCTCAGATGTCATCATATGAACCATATATATACACAGGCAATGCATTTTTATCTCTAAAAAGATGTATTAATGCTACAATTATTATTGCTCTTATTTTGATTATTTTAGCCGGAACCACTGTTTCATCTGAATTTTCTAATGGAACAATTAAATTTTTACTTATAACACCTGTGAAAAGATATAAAATCTTTTGGAGCAAATTTATTACATTTTTAACATATGGATTTGTTTTAACATTATTGTCATATATATTGTCTTTTCTACTTACTATTATTGTATTTGGTACAGGAGAATTATCAACTCCTCTATTACTATTAAAAGACGGAAGCCTTGTTGTACATTCAGGATTATTATTTATCCTTTTCAATTTCTTTATGTCATTTGGAACAATAATGATTACTGCCATCATAGCATTTATGTTATCAGCTTTATTTAGAAATTCAGCTATAGCAATTGCAATTCCAATCATGATTTACTTAGGTTCAGATATGGCTGTTTCAATTGCACAAATGTTATCATTAGACTTTGTACGTTACACGATATTTGCAAATATGTCATTCTCAAACATTGTTGAAAATTCATTTACATTCTTTGGTATGACGCCTATTTTTTCAGTTAGCGTTATTGCAATACACATTTTCTTATTCCTGTTTATTGCACATGATGCATTTACAAGAAGAAATGTTTAATTAAACTTATTATAAAAAGGTTACAGACTAATCACTATATATGATAATCTGTAACCTTTATTTTATTACTCTACTGTTAACTCAACCTCAATCACCAATTGTATTAACTGAATCACAACCTATTTCTTTTATAATTCTACTGTCAACTCAACAGGGCAATGATCTGAGCCCATTATTTCAGTATGAATATGTGCATCAATTAATTTATCTTTTAAATCATCAGATACAAGGAAATAATCTATACGCCATCCTGCATTCTTTTCTCTTGCCTTAAACCTATATGACCACCATGAATATATTCCTTCTGTATCAGGATAAAAATATCTGAATGTATCTATAAATCCTACCTCTAAAAGTTCCGTCATTTTCTGTCTTTCTTCATCAGTAAATCCTGCATTCTTTCTGTTTGTTTTAGGATTTTTAAGGTCTATCTCTTTATGTGCAACATTCATATCTCCTGTTACTATAACAGGCTTATTTTTCTTTAAATTTAATAGATAATTTCTAAAATCATCTTCCCATTTCATACGATATTCAAGTCGTGCAAGACCATTTTGAGAATTTGGAGTATACACTGTAACCATATAGTAATTATCAAATTCTAATGTAATTACTCTTCCTTCTTTATCATGTTCTTCAATGCCTATGCCATAAGTAACGTTTAAAGGCTTTTCTTTTGAAAAGATTGCTGTTCCTGAATATCCTTTCTTTTCTGCATAATTCCAATATGCATAATATCCTTCTTTATTCCAGTCTACCTGTCCTTCCTGAATCTTTGTTTCCTGTAAACAAAATATATCTGCATCTACATAATCAAAAAATTCCATAAAATTCTTTCCAAGACAGGCTCTTAATCCGTTTACATTCCATGATATTAGTTTTTTCATCTGATTTCTTCTCCGTTTTCCTGTGAAAGTCTGTTCTTAATCAATGACATCTTAGCATCCAGCTTTGCTGTCATTTCTGCACAGTCATATAATTCCTGTGATAATTCTTCTAGTATTTCCGGTTTTATGTTCTTTTTATATCTTAGTTTGTGTTCAAGCGTAGCCCAAAAATCCATTGCGATAGTTCTAAGCTGAACTTCGACCTTCATATACTTCTTTCCCTCTTTTAGGAAAATCGGTACTTCTACAATTAAATGTAAACTTCTATATCCATTTTCCTTAGGATTTTTGAAATAATCTTTCATCTCTAATAAAACTATATCATCCTGCTTTAATAAACAGTCTGCTAAAAGATATATATCTTCTTCAAATGAACAGATAACTCTTACACCTGCTACATCTTTAATATATTCTTCTATTGCCTCAACAGTAAATGGTAAATTCTTTTTGTTCAATTTTTCAACAATACCATCTGCTGATTTTAATCTTGATTTAATAGTTTCAATTGGATTTCTGTCATACTGAAGTGAAAATTCTTCATTCAGTACTTTAAACTTAGTTTCTACCTCCATAATAGCACATCTATAATATGCCATTAATTCATTCATTGGCATTATATTTTCATGCACTTTCTGAAATGTGTCAGTTTTTAGTATTCCACGGATGAAATAATCTCTAATATGCCCTACTTTCAATACTTATCCTTTCTTTTGCATGTGGTACAAAATACCCTGCATTTATTATTTTTTTTCTAATATATGTTCTATTGATGCCATATACATGTCATGATAATTCTTATCGCTATACCATTTTTCTAATGCTTCTTTATCAATAAAAGCGTCCGGTTCCATAGTCTGTCTAAACATCTTTTTACAAATCATAACATCATCTGCTTCTTCTATATAAGGAACATCTCCGCTAAATTCTACATGAAGATTTGCTTTATTTATTTTATCTTCATCTCTTCCTGATACTGTTCCTAAATAACCAAGTTCCTTTGCATACTTTTCATGGTCAAGGAATGAAATTGAAAAGCAGTCTGCATTATCAACAAACTCTTTTGTAAATCTTGTCTGTCTTATAAACACTGATACAATATCTTTTCCCCACATAACTCCCATATTGCCCCATGAAGCAGTCATTGTATTAACTTTTCCATCCTTAGCAGCTGTTATAAGCATCCATTTTTTTCCTATATCATTAAATACGTTTCCTTTATATTCTTCCGGTGTAATCTCTTTAAAATTACTCATTTTAGCAACCTCCGTTATATATTTCTTTTTATGCAGACTTTTTTACTGCATATTTAAGACTAGGAAAGTTTCTTTCAAGTCAAAGAACATTCCTAGTCTCATTTTACCACGATATTCAAATTAATTCATTATAATACTTTAATTCTGATGATATGTGCTTAAGAAGTCATTGAGTCTGTCTGCTGCTGTCGATAAAACAGACACTTCAGGTAAAAATACAACTCTAAAATGATCCGGTTGATCCCAATGGAATCCTCCACCATGAGTAAATAAAATATGTTTTTCCTTGAGGAAATCAAGAACAAATTTTTCATCATCTATAATACCAAATTTCTTAATATCAAGCTTAGGGAACATATAAAATGCTGCTGTAGGTTTTACTACTGAAAGCCCATCTATTTCATTTAAAGCATTATAAATCACTTCTCTCTGTTCATAAATTCTTCCACCCGGAACAAGTAATTCTTTTGTGCTTTCCAAATTATCAAGTGCTACCGGAATTAATGACTGTGCAGGAACATTTGAACATAAACGCATAGCTGAAAGTAATTTAATTCCTTCTATGTAGCCTTTTGCATGTTTCTTTTCTCCACAAAGGACCATCCATCCACATCTGTAACCTGCTATTAAATGTGATTTGGATAATCCGTTAAAACTTACAGTTAATAAATCAGGTGCCAATGACGAAAGAGCTATATGCTCTTTTCCATCCATAACAAGTCTATCATATATTTCATCAGCAAATAATATTAATTCATGTTTTCTTGCCAAATCAACTATCTGCTCTAATATTTCTGTCGGATATAATGCACCTGTTGGATTATTTGGATTTATAACAACAATTGCCTTTGTCTTCGGAGTGATTTTACTTTCCATGTCTTTAATGTCAGGATACCAGTTTTGCTTGTCATCACATCTGTAATGAACTGCTTTACCACCTGCTAAAGTAACTGATGCAGTCCACAATGGATAATCAGGCATTGGCACTAAAACTTCATCTCCATAATTTAATAATCCATTCATTGACATTGTAATCAATTCGCTTACACCATTTCCCGTATAAATATCATCAATTGTTACATTAGGCATATTCTTACTTTGACAATATTTAAGGATTGCTTCCCTTGCTGATACAAGTCCCTTTGAATCTGAATATCCCTCTGTAATTGCAGCATTATTTCCAATTGCTTCTTCTATTTCTTTTGGTGCCTTAAATCCAAATGGTGCAGGATTTCCAATATTTAATTTTAAAATATCAATTCCCTGTTCACTCATTCTCTGGGCTTCGTCCATAATTGGTCCTCTAATATCATAACATACACAATCTAATTTTGATGATTTCTCAAATGTTCTCATTTCATTTACCTCCTGATAATCAAAATTTCGTTTTCTTTTAAAACGGACTTTCATAAATATGAATTTGTCATGCATAAAAAAAGCCCTAAACGTTGTTAAACGTTTAGGGCGAATTACTCCGTGTTACCACCTAATATTCAGAACTTATTATTCTGCACTCTGCTGATGCACATCCACATCATCTCTCTGTAACGGGAGAACCCGTTGAAGCCTACTAAGCAATAATGCCGTTGGGTTCAAAGCTCCGGAACTGCTTCACTAACGGTTCATTGAAGATTTCCAGCTACCATCTTCTCTCTATAAACTCTCCGAAAGTTACTCCTCTCCTTCACAGCCTTTATTAATCTAATCTTTTAGTATAGTATCACTTAATAAAATAAATTTCAACCGTTTGATTTTATATTTTTTTAAAATTCTTTCTTATTAATGATTTTTATACTAATTGGAATCGTTATTGTTAATGCAATCACAAATGCTGCAATCGCAATCATTAAAGCTGTTATATCACTTATATTTTCTAATTTATTTAACCAATTCATAATTGAATCAAATAAACTATCATTAACCTGTATTAAAATCTGTGCAATTAAAAATATTACCGCTCCTATAATAAATGGTATTGTCCTTCCTACTTCATTTCCAAACTTTAATTCCAGAGGAATTGCTATAAACGAATAAATTAAAAATACTAATGCAATAACTATTCCGACAGCTATTTCTATTTTCATATTATTTGTTCTCATCTTAACTAATAAACCCAGGATTAAAGAAAAAATTATTCCAACAAATGCAATAATGCTGCAAAAAATATATTTTTCTATCACATAATCTTTTCTTCTTAACGGTAATGTCATTAAAAAAGTGTTTCCATGCTGATAATTATCATATGAAATCGTAGCCAATGCACTAACCTGTAACATTACTGCAACAAAAGATGAAATATATGTAAGTGTTATTCCATCTCCCATCATCGCACTGAATAGTGCTATAGCAAATACTATATACAAAATCCTTTTATTACTAAAAAGTAATTGAAAATCTTTTATTATTAAACCTTTCATATCTTCTCACCTTTCACTAAAACCATAATTAATTCATCTATATTGCCTTTTTCTATAACTATTTCCGGATAATTATCAACTATATATTTTCTGTCGTTAGTTATACATTTATATCCATATTTTTCCTTTTCGCAGCAAAGAATTATATTTTTATAATTTGTATCTGATTTTAAATTTTCATACTGTTCTTCATTTGCCTTTATAACTCCATACAAATCTAAAAGTTTATACATATCTTCGTGCAAAATTATTTTACCATCATTAATCATGTAAATATCATCACATAAATTTTCTAAATCACTTGATATATGAGAACTTATGATTACAGTTCGCATTTCCTCTTCCATATATGTTCTAATAATATCTAAAACTTCATTTCTTGTTATAACATCTAATCCTGCTGTTGGCTCATCAAGAATCAATATTTCAGCATTGTGACTTATAGCTACTATTACTTTTAATTTCGCCTTTGTTCCCGTAGATAAATCTTTAATCATCTTATTAAGTGGAATGTTAAAATTGTTACATTTATTCAAAAACATATCTTTATCAAAATCCGGATACATATTTTTTAATATGGGAACCAGTGCCTTAACTTTTAAATATTCACTAAATCCACTCTCTGCAAGCACAACTCCTAATTTTTCTTTGTCGTGTACATCTAACTTTCTGCTGTCTTTTCCAAAAATCTTTATTTGTCCTTCATCCAGATTAATTAAACCAAGAATCGCCTTAAACAAAGTACTCTTTCCCGCTCCATTAGCTCCAATGATTCCTGTTATTCTACCCGGCGCAATATTTAACGAACATTCAAGCCTAAAGTTCTGATAGTTTTTCTTTATATTACTAATCTCAATCATATTACATATCCTCCAAAATAAGTTCTAACAATTCTTTTATCTCATCATCAGTCATTCCACTTCTCTTTCCCTTTCTAATGGCAGTTTCAAAATCTTTTTCCACTTCTCTTCTAAGTTCCTCTAACTTAATATTGCTACCAATATTAGAAATATAGCTGCCTTTTCCATGAACTGTTACAACATAACCTTCCTGCTCTAATGCATCATATGCCTTCTTTACTGTTAAAGCACTAATTCTAAGTTCTTTCGCCATTGCCCTTACCGAAGGCAGTGCATTACCTTCCTTAAGATTTCCTCTTATTATCTGTTCCTTAACCTGATCAACAATTTGTTCATAGATAGGTGTCTGCGAGGAATTATTAATTATAAGATTCATATAACTCCCTCCTTATATAAACAGTATATAACAGCACAAACTGTTCTGTCAACTGTTATATACTGTTTATTTTTTTATCTTTACTAGAGTGGATTTAATTATATATATTGGGGGAATCAAAATTTTTAGTTCAAAATTTTTTGCTGAATATTCTAATTAATAAAAGTAGATTTTTATAGAAACATGTCATATTATATATATGTTACTATTTTGTCTGGAAACAACATTTATTTTTGTCAGTTCAAAACAAAAGCAATTTTTGTTTAATACCACAGATATTTGTTTGTATCTCAGATTAGACATAATTATATGTATCAAACGATAGGAAATTTTTTCTATTTTTGCGAGCATAGTGTACCTGAAAAAGTAATGTTTGAGCCTTTAGGCGAGTTTTACTTTTTTAGGTACCATAAACGGCGCAGAAAAAAAGAAAAAATGACGTGTTTGATATATATAATTATGTCTAATCCGGAAAGTAACAAATAGCGCAGGTATTCTTTCAAGAATATGTTTATTAGCACACTATGAATTTGTAAATAAAGGAGGATTTTTATTATGAAAAAGTTTAGTCTTGTTATGACTATTATATTTGCTCTTTCACTAGGAGCATTTTTTCATGTAGATGCATTTGCATTTGACGAGAAAGAGACAGAAACAACTGTTACAAAACCTAATGCCCCTACAGATTTTACCGCAACTGTTTCATCTGATTCTTACTCTTCATCTGTTACACTTACGTGGAACTATGACAACTATTATGTTAATGGATTTTATATTTACAGAGCCACTTCAGAAAATGGGGCTTATGAATTATTAACTACATTGTCACGATACAGCACATCATACACTGATTACAATATTTCAAAATGTGTTCCTTATTATTATAAAATCGTAGCTTATACTTACGACTATTATTTTGGCGAAATATGTAGTGATGAAGTTGTTTCTAATCAGATACTCATACCTCTTAATCAGGTCGCACTTCAATCTGTTACAGCTTCAAGTGGAAAATCAATGACAGTAAACTGGTATCCTGTATCAGATGCTTCAGGTTATTATATCTATAGAAGCACTAATCCGGATTCTGATTTTACTTTAATTTGTGATTATATAAATTCTTCAGCCACAAATAATAATTTGTCATATTATGATTCTTTCTATGAAAATTCAGCATTATCATATACGGACTGTAATCTGACTGTAGGACAAACTTATTATTATAAAGTATGCCCTTATGTGTTATTTAATGGCCAAAAATATTCAGGTACAATTTCTTCTGCTTTATCAGATATCGTAAGAATCGATGCAACTAAAATTAAAAAATCTGCATCTAATAAACCTGGTACAAATACAATTACCTGGAAAAATTTAAATAATGCTGACGGATATATTATTTATTACTCAACATCCTATGACTCAGGTTACAAAAAATTAAAAACAATAAAAAGTAACTCAACCACTTCTTATACACAGAAAAAACTTACAAATGGAGTTGCTTATTATTACAAAGTATTTGGATATGTAAATGTAAAAGGTAAAAAATTAGAAAGTATTGAACCTGAGACATATACAAAATACTGTGATTACTACACATACAAAGATGAAGATTACACAAGCAGACATAAACGTATATTTGGTAATAAAAATATTTATAAATACAAAAACAGCAAACAAGCTTGGAAAAATATGAAATTAGTAAAAGCTAAAGTTTGGGATATAAACAGGCATGGTAAAAAATATACGAGAACTTTTTATCTCTATGTTCATAAAGGTGTTGCTCCTTCTGTAGATAAAATGTTTAAAGAAATTTATAAAAGCAAGGAAAGATTCCCAATACATGATATCGGTTGTTATAATTGGCGCGGAAATTCATCAACTTCTGAGCATTGCTTAGGCCTTGCCTTTGACATCAATTCAAACGAAAACTATATGGTCCAGGGGAAACAAATTCTTGCCGGTTCTTTCTGGAAGCCAAAGAAAAATAAATACTCAATACCTTTGAAATGTAATTTGGTAAAAATTCTTGAAAAATATGGATTTAGCCGAGGATTCTGGGGCGAGCGTAAAGATTATATGCACTTCTCTTATTTTGGAGGTTAAATAGCAAATAAAAGGTGTATTAGCCATTAAAATAATCAGTAACAGATTACTATTACATAAATGGCAAATACACCTTTTATTATGTTCTTTGTATGCATAATTTTTTATATTGCTTTTTACTTATATTTTTTCTTATATATACTTTTTAAAGTCTTTCTTTTTAATTTAAAAGCATATAGATTACCTACTGTTTATCAGTTTTAATTTTTTCGCTTATTTTTTCAAATACAAACTGACCTACATAACTTGACAATATTCCTGTGACAACTCCTGCTAAAACATCACTCGGAAAATGAACTCCGACATATAATCGTGAAAGTGCAATTAATATTGCAAGGATTAATGTCGGTACCCCAAATTTCTTTGGAGCATTTCTAAATATTGCCCATGCACATGCAAATGAACTTCCAGTATGACCTGATGGAAATGACCAATCTTTTTGCTTTTCAATTATCAAATTTAATGCAGAAATCTGATCATAAGGTCTTACTCTTGCCACAAGATTTTTCAAAATAAAGTTATTAATTACAAGTGATGATATAAGAGATAATGCACATATTCCACCTAATTTTCTTGTTTTTTTAAAAATTAGCAAAATTAATGTTATTGCAATCCAAATCATTCCTGCATTTCCAAGTGAAGTTATAAATTTAACAATTGGAGTCAAAATATCATTTCTTATATTATCCTGAATCCAAAGAAGAATATTACCATCTATATCTAACAATTTATCTATCATACATTACCTCACGTATATTTATCTTTCTTAATTTAAGCAATAATATACTATCACATATCTAAAATATTATAAACGAATAAAATTTTTGTCACCAAAATTTACATTAACAACAAAAAATTTTTGCCACCAAATTTTCACACTAATAATACAAATAAAATTTATACTAATAAAAAATTTATACTAATAAAAAATTTATGCTAACAATTTAGATAACAATTTCATAATGCTAACAATTTAGATAACAATTTAGATAACAATTTCATTTGACAAATTACTTTTAAAAATCTATATTATTTTGTTAGAATAGATTAAATAAAATATAATAATTATTCAGAATATGTGCTAAAAAATTTTCATATATCAACAATGATTTATTCTTATCTTCATGGCTGAATAATTACAAAAAACAGGAGTTATTATGAACTTTAAAGCACTTTTAAAAAGCAATAAAAAACTTATATTTAAATTCTGTCTTTTAATCGGTTGCTTTCTTATAATGACATTATTTATTTTTAATAATGAATCTTTTTACAAAAGGACAATAATAAATATTACTGATATTTCCACATCAAATGCAGGTGTTAATACAAGTCCGACCGATAAAACAGAAAATACATTTGTGCAAAACATTAAGGCAAAAATTTTAAATGGTAAATACAAAGGTCATACTGTCTCATTTGATAATTCATACTCTGAATCAGAAATTACCTCTGTAAAATATAATAAGGGTGATAAATTATTTGCTTCCATAAAAAAAAGTAACGATAATTTAACTGCAACAAATATTTCTCCAAAACGTGATTCATTTCTATTTTTACTTATTGGAATGGTTATGCTTTTACTTATCTTTACCTCAGGACGTTTAGGATTTTTAACTATAATTTCAGTTATTATTAATATCTGCTCTTTTATATATTGTATGAATTTTATTACAGAAGACTCAGTCAATTTTCCCGTGTGGATATGTGAAATAATTCTTTTCACAGTTGTTACTCTTATTCTGGTAAGCGGTTTTCATCTAAAGACTTTAGGAGCAATTATTTCAACTTTAGTCTCTGTATTAATCATTGCCGCTTTATACTATGTAACAATTTATGCAAATGGCGATTTGCCTTACGACATGCAACAATACGAAGTTGCATCACTGCCTCTAAAAGATATATTCTTTTTAAGTTCATTGCTTGGTCTTTTAGGTGCGGTTATGGACAATGCAATTACCATTAATACTGCTGTAAGTGAAATTGTTGCCACAAGTCCATCTGTTTCCTACAGTAAACTTGTAAATTCAATATATGAAATTATTTATGATGTAATGGGAACAATGATTAATGTATTATTTTTTGCTTACTTAAGCAGTTCTTTACCTATTATTATTTTAAAATTGAGTAATGGATACAATCTGATATCCGTTTTTACTATTGATTATATTTTTGATATTGTAAGATTTTTAATTGGTTCTATAGGGATTGTTATTTCTCTTCCAATTTCAGGAATTATTGCTGTTTTACTATTTAAGAAAGGATTTAGAAAATGCGAATAGTTTATATATTATTTTTCATTTTGTTTGTTCTAATGCTTGTATTAGGTGGCGAAAGAGGTGCAAAATCATTTATAACTTTAGTTTGCAATGTTTTTATTGGAGCAATTAGTATTTTTCTCCTCTTAATTGGAGTTTCACCTTATTTGATTATAATTGTAAGTTCTTTGGTATTTTGCCTTGTTACAATAAAATTTCAGAATGGATTGAACATTAAAACTGTTAGCAGCCTGATTTCTGTTTTAATGGTCTGCATTTTTTCATGCGTGATTATTTATATTTTCAGTATTAAAGGACATATTGGTGGATTTAATGAGATTGAAATGCAGGAAGAAGAGGTTTTCTTTTTAGGAAGCGCAGTTGAATTTAAAATGGTAAATATTTTAATGGTTGCTTTTGTGTGGGGCCAATTAGGTGCAGTTATTGACACAAGTATGGCTATATCCTCATCTTTACACGAAATATTTATTCATAATCCAGACTATTCTAAAAGAAAGCTCATTTATGAAGGAGCTGTTATTGGGAAAGATATATTAGGAACAACAGTAAACACTTTATCATTTGTTTTCCTTGGTGAATCTCTTATGTTGTTTATTTATTACCGTACTTATGTATATTCAACTAATACCATTATTAATTCTTCTTCATTTTTTCAGGAAATCTTTTCTTTATTATTATCATGTATTGGTTGCTTAATAATAATACCTCTTACTTCTTTTATTTATGCAATCATATGCAGAAATAAAAAAATTCATAATTTCATTGCAAAATTTTCGGAGGACTAAACTAATCCCTCCGAAATTTTTTGTCTTAATTTATTTTATATAGTCTTTTACTAATCTTTACCTATTGTCCTGCTTCTTTTCTTTTTCTTATAATCAAATATGAGGTCATTACCATTGTCCCGGTTATTACCCATGTTACAGGATATACATTCATAAGCATTGTAAATGTCGGAACAACCTTAAATACTGTATATAACCATACTACTCTAAATCCGCAGGAACCTATTACAGTAAGTAGTGCCGGAAGAAGTGAATGTCCCATTCCTCTGAGCGCTCCTCCTGATATTTCATATACGCCTGTAAGGCATTCTAGTAAAGTTACATGTTTCATTCTTATTATCGCATATTTTATTGCTACAGGATCATTTGTATAGATACCTGCGAAAAAGTCCGTTGCGCCCACAAAAATAAAACTCATGACAAGTGTTAATGCCATACCTGTAACAAGACTTATTCTAAATGCCCGCTTACATCTTTCAAGATCCTTTGCTCCATAATTCTGGCTTGTAAATGTAACCGCTGTCTGATTAAAAGCATTTATCATGTAATATGTAAAATATTCGTAATTTAATCCCGCAGAAGAACCTGCCATCGCATGTGTTCCAAATCCATTAATAGCTGACTGAATAAATACATTTGACAAAGAGAATACAACTCCCTGTAATCCTGCCGGTGCTCCTATTTTGATTACCTTAACAACTATTTCTTTATTTAACGATAATTCTCTAATATTTAATCTTATTGCATCATCACTATGCGATAGAAAATATACTACTAAAAAAGCACTAACTCCATCTGCTATAACTGTTGCTATGGCAACACCTGCAACGCTTAAATGAAATACTATTACAAGTAATAAATTTAGTAATATATTTATAATTCCTGAAATAATAAGGCAATATAAAGGCTTTCTGGTTTCACCTGTACTTCTTAGTATCGCTGCTCCAAAGTTATAAACCATGACAAATGGCATTCCTAAAAAATAAATTCTTAAATATAGTACTGCAAGATTTATAACTTCTGATGGTGTATTTATCATTAAGAGAATTGGTTTTGCTATGATTATACCTATCAAAAGCAATGATACTCCGCTTATAAGTGCTACTGACATAACAGTGTGTACTGCTTCTTTAACCTTGTCTTCTCTTCCCTGTCCTATAAAATTTGCAATTATTACATTTGCACCTATTGATAATCCAACAAACATATTTATAAGCAAATTAATTACGGGACTGTTTCCTCCTACAGCTGCTAAAGCTGCACTTCCTGCAAATCTTCCAACTACAGCCACATCTGCCGAATTAAATAACTGCTGCAGAATGCTGCTTGCGGCTAATGGAAGTGCAAAGAACAATATCTTATAAAACATTGGTCCATGTATCATGTCCATTTGCTTTTTCTTTATTTTACTCATTTTTTCTCCATATTTCACTTAATCTAACATTATGATGTTAAGGGTAAAAGTTACCAACTTATGCGTAAACTCATGTGGGCTTAGGACTTTTGGCCCCGGCATCGAATTATCTTGCCATTTTATATATTTTTACAATGTCTTCCCTATATAAAACTTTTGCTGAACCTTTATGTCCACCACACGCATCACAACACTGGTCTGCAAGTTTCTTTATATCTGCATCTGACAATTCTAATCCCAGTTCTTTTATCGATGTTGGCATTCCTATACTATGATAAAATTTTTCCATTGCTTCTATTCCCTTTAAAGCAATCTCTTCATCACTTCCTACCTCTTCAACATTCATTACATTTATTGCAAATTTCTTAAATCTTCCAAGGCATTCTTTATATACATATCTTGCCCAGCTTCCCCATACAGCAGCTAATCCTGCTCCATGTGCCACATCATATACTCCGCCTAATTCATGCTCTAACATGTGCGTTGCAAAATCTTTGCTTTTAATACCGCATCCTGTAAGTCCGTTATGTGACAAACTTCCTGCCCACATTACTTCTGCTCTTGATTCATAATTATCCGGTTGTTCTAAAAGAATTGGGGCATTTTTAAGAACTATCTGCATTACAGATTCTGCTATTTTATCTGTAAGTTCCATCGTTTCTCCTGCTGTAAAATAACGCTCCATTGTATGCATCATTATATCTGTGCATCCACATGCCGTCTGATATTCCGGTAATGTCATTGTAAATTCAGGGTTCATTATTGCAAATCTTGGTCTTGAAATTTCAGTATGATATGAACGCTTTAGCCCTGTTTCATCATTTGTAATAACTGAGCTGTTGCTCATTTCACTTCCTGCTGCTGCAATTGTAAGAACAACACCTATAGGAGCACATTTATCCGTAACACGTTTCTGTGCATAGAAATCCCATACATCTCCTTCATTTGCAATTCCATATCCGATTGCCTTTGCAGAATCAATAACACTTCCTCCACCTACTGCAAGAATAAAATCAACATTCTCTTTTTTTGCTAACTCAATTCCTTTATATACTAATGAAAGTCTTGGATTAGGAACCACTCCTCCTAATTCTACATATGGTATATTTTCTTCTGTTAATAATTTTTCAATTTTATCAATTAATCCTGATTTTTTTGCACTATGTCCACCGTAATGAATCAATACTTTTTTGCCATTCTGTGCCTTTATAAGCTGTGCCACTTTTTCTTCTGATTTTTTTCCAAATTCTATAAATGTCGGTGTGTAATATTCAAAATTGTACATATTTCATTACCTCTTTTCTGTTTGTTGACTGTTAAATTCTCTACCTTATTTTATTCTTCATTTATTGTTTTTTCAATTTATTTTTTAAGATATTATTTTTTCAAGCAAAAGAGGACACTTCTATTTTCTGAAAGCATCCTCTTTATTATTTATGGCTTTTTAAATTTTATATAATTTTATTTACTATAAAGTAATCTATTTATCCTTTTCTCCTTCAGGGAAAATAATTTTAAATACGAAGAAGAATATTACCATTGATACACCGCCTGTAATAAATGTTACAAGTATGTTATAAATTGCAGGTGATACATATGCTGATGCTATAGGCATCCATAAATTATTAAATCCGTTACAGATAAGTGAAATTACAACCCATGCTATGAAATACCACATTGCCTGATACCATGGATTTCCTTTACTTTTAAAAGTAATGTTTCTCTGTAATGGGAAGTTAATACACTGTGCTAAAAATGAGCCTACCTCATAACTAATAAAGTATCCTAATCCACCACCGATTACTACTGCACCTGCTGCATTTTTTACAACATTGTATCCTAGTAAACTCCAAGTGAAATCCACACCGAATATATGCATGTCAATCTGTGGCCACATAAATTCTGTTCCTGCAAGTCCAACTCCTAACATCTTTGGCATAAATGTAAATATTAAATACTGAAATATTGTTACACCTTCGCTGAATACTATAAAGTAAAAAATCTGGTATAACCACTTTGCTAATTCAGGATGTTTTTCTTTAAAATTGCTCCAAATCTGTTTCATTTTATCTCTCCTTGTACTTCTTATATCTTTTTAAGTTTTCACATTAATCAATAATTTTAATTTTGTTCCTAACAATTTCTATCTTTGCTTAATATTTATTTCTCTTCTAAAAGTCTTTTCTCGTATTCTTTATTTGCTTTATTATTTGCAAAGAATCCTTTAATAACCCTTCCGACACCTTTAAAGAAATGTCCATTCCAAATGCTTACAATTCCCTGTGCCATTTCTGTACTAACCATTCCACCTGTCATTTTTGCTAATGCATAAAAAGGCATGTTGTAAATGAACAATATGTTCAAATCCGGTTTTCCTTTTGCTTCACTCTTCTTCTTTATGCTTGTTAAAATTTTGTAAACTAATCTTCCAACCCATCTTTTAGCATAATATAACTGGCAAAATGCATCATACATTGATAGTTCACCTGACCAGCTTCCATCAGGGATTTTTCTTCCAAGCAAAGTTTCAAACTGCTTATCATCTACATTTTTGATATCTGCATTGTAATATGATGGCATTTTTTCTTTGTCATATGGATTTTCTGCCTCTGTTCCTTTTATAGAAATTTCTGCTGAAATTCTTACGTCTTCTACATTTGAAGCTATGTTAATAACATATTCTGCTGTTTCAATTTCAAACTTATTTGTTTTTACATTGAAATATCTAAATGTCTTATCATCAAATGGTATTTCAACCTGTTTGCATTCGCCTGCCTTCAAAAATACTTTTTTGAATCCTTTTAATTCTTTTTTAGGTCTGTATATTTTATCTGACTTACAGCTTACATACATCTGGGCAATTTCTTCGCCATCCATTTTTCCTGTATTTGTGATTGTAAATGTAACCTTGTCCTCTGCAACATTTATATCTGAATATTCAAATGTTGTATATGAAAGTCCATATCCAAATGGATATTTTACAGGAACTTTAGCTGTGTCATAGTAACGATATCCTACAAATATTCCTTCTCTGTATTCTGATGTTCGTTCCTTTGATGGGAAATAATTGTATGATGGTACATCTTCATATTTTACAGGTAATGTTTCGTTTAATTTTCCTGATGGATTTATCTTTCCTGTAATAATATCAAGTAATGCGCCTGCTCCTGCCTGTCCTGACAAATATCCATGCAAAAGTCCTTTGCAATTAACATCCCAAGGTGTTTCAATTGCTGAACCTGCACTTAATACTCCTACAATGTTTTTATTTACCTTGCTTAATTCTTCAAGTAATTTAATCTGGTTTGCAGGAATCTTCATATGTTGTCTGTCTAATCCTTCTGACTCGCTTAATTCATCTAATCCAAAGAAATAGAGAACTACATCTGCTTTTGAAGCTATTTCTTTCGCTTCTTCAAGCAATTGATTATTTTCCTTACCTATTCTGTCATAACCTTTTGCTATTCCTATATTTTCAAGTTTATATTGTGCTATTGTATTTGCTATTGTTTCTATTTTTGTAGCATTTACAACCGATGAACCTGCTCCCTGAAATCTTGGTTCAATTGCAAAATCTCCTATAACTGCTACCTTTGTTCCTTCTTTTAATGGAAGAATATTTTCTTCGTTCTTGAGTAATACAGCACTCTTTCCTGCTGCTTTTTTTGCTATCTCATGATGCAATTCTTTATCATACTTACTATTGCTTTTTTCTTTTTTTGCAAATGTTAAAATTGCATCTAATAATGTATCTACGCACTCATCTAATTCTTTTTCAGTAAGTCTTCCTTCTTCAATTGATTTTAAAAGTTCTCTTGCTGAACCTAGTCCCGGTGCCGGCATCTCTAAATTAGATCCTGCTGCAACGCCTGCTGTATGGTCATTTGATGCTCCCCAGTCTGTAATAACTATTCCATCAAATCCCCATTCATCTCTTAAAATATCCTGTAATAAATGCTTATTCTCATTTGCATATACTTCATTTACCTGATTATATGCACTCATAATAGCTTTCGCATTTCCTTCTTTTACGGCAATTTCAAAATTTGTTAAATATATTTCTCTTAATGTTCTTTCATCTAATACAGAATCAGAAGCCATTCTTCTTAATTCCTGACTATTTACTGCATAATGTTTTGGGCATGCTACAACACCTTTACTTTGAATTCCCTTAATATATGAAGCAGCCATTTTTCCTGCTAAATATGGGTCTTCTGAAAAATATTCAAAATTTCTTCCACATAAAGGATTTCTTTTTACATTTAATCCCGGACCAAGTATTACATTTACATTTAAAGCTACTGCTTCCTCGCCTAAAGCTTTTCCTATTTCTTCGCCTAATTCCGGATCCCAGCTGTTTGCAACTGTTGCTGCTGTTGGGAAACATGTTGCTGGAACTGATGCATTTAATCCTAAATGATCGCCATCACCTTCCTGCTTACGAATCCCATGAGGTCCGTCAGAGCAAAACATTGACGGTATATTTAATCTGTCAATATTTCTTGTTTCCCACTCTGTCATTCCGCTTAATATTGCTGCTTTTTCGTCCAAAGTCATTTTATTAAGTAAGTCCTGATGTTTCATTTTACTCTCCTTTTCTAATCGCAATATTTATGTACTAACTTTCTTTTTTGTTGCTAAATTCTTCTTTCATTTTGTTAATCTTAATATATCATCTAAAATATCAAATATATTCTTTTGTCATAAACTGCCGTTTTAGAGACATAAACGGTGCTTTTATACGGGTATCTTTAAGGAATGCTTTTACTGATTGTAATCACAGTTGTAGATATATTAGTAGAATACTTTCACTACTTATAAGCATAATTGTCAGCCGGACTAGCAGAGCACTTTCACTACTTGTAAGCATAAATACTATCTTAAACCCAGGACATTATATCTTTAAATCAGTTTGACATTAATCAGGCTGAAACTCTTTCATTGTGCATAAAAAAGATGCATCCTTACTTAAGTTTTAATCACTTAAGTAAGGATGCATTTGAGGGAGTTTTCCGGTCGTCATGCCCTACAAATAGCATGATTACCTTTAGTTATAATCTATAATTATTCTTAAACAACTATATTATTCTGCCTGTTCTACAACAACTTCTTTTCTTCTCTTGTTGAAGTTTACTATTAATAAGATTTCCCAGGCAATTAAGATAATTGCTGCGCAAACATCTACAACTTTAAGAATTGTTTCCCAACGGTTTGGCTGCTGTGACTGTTCAATTCCAAGTTCACTGTACTGACGGCTATTTGCTACAACATAGAGAATACGTTTTGCTGACTGACGTAATTTCTGCTGTGCTCCTGCTGTTTCAGTATATTTCATATCATTTGCTTCTGTTGCATAGTTTACTAACATAAGGTCTGTACCGTTACGAATTGCCTGGTCAGCGTTCATGTAACCATATACACCAAAGTAGTCAGTTTCAACAAATCCCTTGAATCCCCATTCACCACGGAGAACATCTTCTAATAATTCTGAGCATCCACCAGCCCAGCAGTTTCCAATGTAGTTGAATGATGACATAACTGCTAATGAGCCACCGTCTTTAACTGATTTTTCAAATGGCTTTAAGTAAACTTCACGGATTGCCTGTTCATTTGCCCATGTGCAAAGCATACTTGTTCTATTTGTTTCCTGATCATTTAATGCAAAGTGTTTCATATATGCATATACTCCGTGAGCCTGTGCACCCTGAATTGCGCTTGTAGCGATATCTCCTGACAATACACCATCTTCTGAATAGTATTCAAAGTTACGTCCTGCAAATGCTGTACGATGAATGTTCATAGCCGGGCCATACCAACCTGCTGTATCCATCTGATCTGCCATTGTTCCGATTGAATCACCAAATTTATTTGCTAATTCATTATTCCATGTAGCTGCAATTACTACTGCTGCAGGGAATCCTACAGAACCCTGTCCTGTAAAGTTGTTATTAATAGAAGCCGGACCATCACAGTCATTTGTTCTATATTTTCCTACTGATTTAATTGCTGCAGTCTGATATCCACCAAGAGATGTCATACTGTTCATTTCCTTAATTGTTAACTGATCCATAAATGTATCCCATTTTTCATCATCATAGTCTACACCACGCATGTCAACTAAATTAATTCCTGCATTCTTTCCTGTTGTTGGATATTCTGCATCAGGATCTTCATCTTTTTCACCTGCTTTTGCATCATAATTTGATACATTATAAAATCCTGCTTTAGCTTCATCTGACATCTCTGTACTTGTTGGAGCCTTTGTTGCTTCTTCATAGTTTGCAAATTTATCTGCTCTTGAAAGGTATGTTACATCACCTTCTGCGAAATCAAATTCGTTTGTTGCAACTGATACATCACTTTCACGTTTGTTATCTTCGCCATATGTAATTGTTTCAGGAACATTTACATTAACGCTGTCTAATACTGTATGTGAATCTGAATTTATAGATACCACATAGTCACCTTGTTCTAAAACATATGCTTTAGCTGTCTTTGAATCATAAGATGCCATATCTTCTTTATCAAATGAAACCTCAACTGTTTGAGTTGCACCCGGTTCAATTGAACCTGTCTTAGTATATGTAACTAAGTTTGCACTTGATTTTTCAATACCACCATTTGTATATGGAGGATTATAATATACTTCTACAACATCCTTACCAGCAACTGATCCTGTGTTCTTAACTTCAACTGTCAATGTTACAGTATCACCTTCTGTGCTTGAATTTACAATTTTTTGTTCAAATGTGCTGTAGCTAAGTCCGTATCCAAATGGGTACTGAACTGTCTTATCATAATCAATAAGACCTTCTGTAGCTGCTGTTTCATAGAACTTATATCCTACATAAATTCCTTCTACATAATTTACAAAAGTTGGCTGTGTTTCAGGACTGAAAGCTGTTGCATCAACCTTGAAATCACTCATATTTGTATATTCAAATTCTCCCATGTTATTCCATGTTGGAGTTTTTGTCAAATCATATACAAATGTATCAACTAATCTACCTGATGGGTTAACTTCACCTGATACGATACGTCCAAATCCGTCAAATCCTGACTGACCTGCACCTGCACACCAGTATGCACCCTTAATCTGTTTGTAATCATTAATAAATCCTAATTCAAATGGGTTTGCACCATTGTATACAACAATTACGTTGTCAAAGTTTTTACATACAAGATCAAGCATTTCTTCTTCTCTGTTTGATAACTGTAAGAAATGATCTCCTTTGTCCCAGTCTTTTCCTTCATTTACTGAATCGTCATATGTCATCGGAATATCTGCTTTGTATGTTCCGTCAGCAACTGCTGCCATATCTGTTGGAAGGTCAGCACCTTCACCACCTACACGTGAAATAACTACCATTGCTGTGTTTGAAAATTCTTTTGCATTGTTCATCATTTCATCTGTGTAAAGACTTACATTTGGCTCAGGTAATGTCCAATCACAACTCATCATTCCTACTTCAGGATGTTTATCTTCATAATCTGTGTAAAATTTTGTTAATTCCTTGTTTGTTTCGATTCCTGCGTCATTTAAACCTTTGATTAAATTAACTGTAGGATATGCATCATTTAATGCACCTGAACCTGTACCACCATAGCAAGGATTTGTTGAACCCCAGCCAAATACGTTTAACTTACCACTTGTTACAGGAAGAACGTTACCATCATTCTTTAAAAGAACTGCTCCTTCTTCCACAATTTCTGAAACTAAATCAGTAGCTTCTTCAGTTGTCTTTGCGTCGATTTTGCTAACCGGCTTTCCTGCTACTGATGTTAACAATGTGTTCATTGGTCCTGTACAAATTAAATTTGCTAACACAACAATTACCAATACCATTGCTACCAAAACCTCTCCACGAACCAAACGCTTTAAAGGTTTCTTTAATCCTTTTACTGCTACGATAGCAATTATACCGACAATAATTGCTATTACACCTACTATTAAATGTGTTGAAATACTCTGAATAACTCCTATAACGTCATCCCAGTTAATAGCTAACATCTCATTTCCTCCTTTTTCATCTGAGCGATATCCGCTGTTTCCTTGTAACTATAATTTACCACATCCTAATTTAATTTGAGTTTTCTGTCATAAACTGTCGAAAATCACTCATCAACTGCATTTTACATATACTTTTTGCACAAAAAAAGTGCACTTATATGTGCACTTTTCACATTTATTTAACAATTATTTGTTACTACAAGGAATTAATATTGTGAGTTCAAACCAATCTTTATTCATTCCTGCTTTCATGGTTCCGTCATATTTGTCAACTGTATATTGAATACTCTTAAGTCCGAATCCATGATTTCTTTTGTCAGCCTTTGAACTCTCAAATAATCTAATTCCTCTTTTATCCTCATTTGGTTTAACTTCGCAATAATTCTGAAATTGAATAAGTACAAATTTATTCTTTGCAGAAACAGTCACGTGTATAATTCTTTTTTCAATATCCTTAATCATTACTACATTTTCAATTGCATTATCAATTGCATTTCCAAATATAGTACAAATATCAGTAACATGCATAAACTCAAGTAATTTTCCATCAATAACACAGGTAAACTTAATATCATATTTCTGTCCATGCATTATCTTTCCCGCTATAATAGTATCTAATACCTTATTTCCTGTATTAGTAACACTCTCAAATCCTCTAATATCATCTTCCATTGCATCAAGCCACTCTGTTCTTTTATCGATATCCGTTTCTGCCCTAAGACCTGCAATCTGATGCTTTAAATCATGATATTTCATATTAATTAAATCTATGCTTTCCTGATAATTTCTATATTGATTGTACTGGCTCTTTAACATTGAATCCATTGTTACAATTTCTGACTCAGCCATAAGTTCACAAACTCTACTTTGATAAGCATAAAGAATTGTCATTCCTGCTAAATCAAATAATGTTCTAATGTTAAATATGTCACTTCTAAATCCACTTGAAAATGGAGTATTTTTCCAAATAAAACTTAAATTACTAAATGTAAATGCTACTGCCACTATAGCTATAACTGCAATAAATTCTTTATATGTAATTTTATTTAAATATTCAGGATTCATTAACGGCTTTTCCATAAATGCAACTAATACAAAAATTGCTGTATATATAACAACCAGCATTACTATCTTTGCAAATACAAAATGCTCAACATCAACTCTTGCATTCAGATAACAATCCAACTGCCACTGAAATGATGCTGTAAACTCAGCAATAAGAAATGCTCTCGCACATAAATATGCCGCCGTAATTGAATGCACATTTCCTACCGTATATATGAATAAATACATTAAAAATGCCGCAGACACCATACATGGAATCCACCATACTGTTGGCAAATCTCCCGTTGGAACTAACAACGCAATCTGTGCAACTAAAAATAACGTTGATAATGCAACTGTTATTTTATTATTGAACCTCTTCTTAATAAGGCAAATATAAATTACACACGCTCCCCATTCTGCTAATGCCGTATAAAATCTTGGAATATCCTGATAAATTGTTTCCATTATTCAGTCACCCCACTCATGTAATTAACTAAAGCCTCCATAAACGGCTTTTTCTTTGCTCTACTTATTAATAACTCCTCGTCATTAATAAGGCACACTCCCTCTTTTACACCATCGACGTATTTGAGATTAACAATATATCCTTTATTGCATCTGAAAAATCCATATGGCGATAATATTTCCTCCATATCTTTCATTGTACCTCTTGCAGTAAATTCGCCTTTTTTAGTTCTATATATAAGAGAATGTCCCATACTTTCAACATAATATATATCATCAATTTCCATTTTTAATACACCATCTTCTACAGGAATGGATACAAACACTTTCTTTTTATTTTGCAATCTTCCTATTGCCCTATCAAGTTTCTGTGAAAATGAAAAATATTCAACCGGTTTTACAACATAATCTAATGCATCAACTTCATATCCTCTGATTGCATATTGAGTCATATTTGTTATAAACATTATAATTACTTCGCTGTCTAATTTTCTAATCTGTTCAGCAGCTGTCATTCCGTCCATATATTTCATCTGAATGTCCATAAGAATTATATCAAAATCTCCTGAATAATTTTCCACTATCTCTGCTCCATCTGGAAATACACTTACATTAATTCTGTTTCCACTTTCCTTCTCATATCGTGATATATATTCCTTAAATTGAGATACGTATAATTTTTCATCCTCAACTATTGCAATATTAATCATTGTATCCTCCTACTCTTCGTAATTTTAAAATTAACCACTACACCCTCATAACTTTATTTTCAAATATTAAAATTCGTTATTTATAACTGTGCAACTATTGTAAAACTCCTTATAAATTATATCTTAACATACAAAAAAATTAGTGTAAACAAAACCTTAATGTCTTGTTTACACCATATATTGGAAGATAGTACGCTAAAAACAAAAAAGGACTTTACAGAATACGATTGGCATTAACCTACATATCCTGTAAAGTCCTCTGTATAAATATTTTATTATGTTTAAATTAGTTTTTTGCTAATTTTTTAGAGTCAATTTTTAAAGATGTACTTTCCTTGTATGGTCTGAATAATAAGTATCCAAATCCGATTACAAGTAAGATTGCCACTACTGTTCCAACTCCAAATGTTCCTGCTGTAAATAATGTACCTAACTGGTAAATACATAATGCAACTACATATCCAAGAATTGTCTGGTATCCAATTGCAAAGAAGAACCATTTTTTGTTGTTCATCTCTCTCTTAATAGCACCCATAGCTGCGAAACATGGTGCGCAAAGAAGGTTAAATACTAAGAAACCATAAGCAGCGATTGGTGTCATAATCTGTGCAAGATTTCCCCAGATTTCTGTACCATCTTCTGCAACTTCTGCAAAACCGAATAACATACCAAATGTTGCTACTACATTTTCTTTTGCAATTAAACCTGAAATAGCTGCTACAGCCATCTTCCATCCTTCACCTGCTTTTGTCCATCCAAGTGGTGTGAAGATAGGGGCGATTACACTACCAATTGAAGCAAGAATACTGTCGTTTAACTGTTCTGCTTCTAACATTCCAAATTTTCCATCTACCCAACCAAAGCTCATTAAGAACCAAAGTACGATTGTTGAAAGAAGAATAATTGTTCCTGCCTTCTTAATGAATGACCATCCTCTTTCCCACATACTTCTAAGTACGTTGCTAACTGTTGGCCAGTGATATGCAGGAAGTTCCATTACGAATGGAGCAGGATCTCCTGCAAACATTTTTGTTTTCTTTAAAATAATACCTGAGCAGATAATTGCTGCAATACCAACAAAGTATGCACTTGTTGCTACCCAGCCTGCATTACCAAAGAATGCACCTGCGATTAAAGCTATAATAGGAAGTTTTGCTCCACAAGGAACAAATGTTGTTGTCATAATTGTCATCTTACGGTCACGGTCATTTTCAATTGTTCTTGATGCCATAATACCCGGAACACCACATCCACTACCAATTAACATTGGAATGAATGATTTTCCTGAAAGACCGAATTTTCTAAAGATTCTGTCCATGATAAACGCAACTCTTGCCATATATCCACAGCTTTCAAGGAAAGCTAAGAAAATAAATAATACAAGCATCTGTGGTACGAAACCAAGTACAGCACCAACACCGGCTACAATACCATCAAGGATTAATCCCTGCAACCAGCCTGCACAGTTAATAGCTTCAAGTGCATTTCCAATAATCACAGGAACACCTGGTACCCAAACTCCATAATCTGCAGGATCAGGTTCTTCAGCTTCTGTTGCTGTCTTAAATTCATTAACTGTTACGTCAAACTTGTCTGTTACTTTTCCATCTTCATCTTCAAGTTCTGCTTTTGCAGTAATGTCTGATACTCCGGCTTCAGCAACAAATGCGTCAACTGCTGCTGTCTTATCAGCTTCACTTGCTTCTTCGTTCCCAAGAACTTCTTCGATATTATCTGTGCTGATTCCTTTGTCCTTAGCTGCTTCAATAAAAGCATCAACTGCTGCTGTCTGCTTTTCATAATCGCCTGATGCATCTTCATAAGAACTTGTTCCTATGCCAAACAAATGCCATCCGTCACCAAATACACCATCGTTAGCCCAATCAGTAGCCCATGTACCAACTGTTGTTACTGATACAAAGTAAACAACAAACATTACTACTGCAAAAATTGGAAGTGCAGCCCATCTGTTAGTTACCACTTTATCAATTTTATCTGATACTGATAATTCTTTCTTTGAAGACTTCTTAATACATTCTCCGATAATAGAAGAAATATATGTATATCTTTCATTTGTAATAATACTTTCTGTATCATCATCAAATTCTTTTTCAAGCTTTGCTATTTCATTTGATACATCAGGAATTTCTGTCATCATTTCACTAATCTTATCATCTTTTTCAAGAAGCTTTATTGCAAAGAATCTCTTCTGTTCAGGAGCAACACCACTTCCAAGAAGGTTTTCTACATCTTTAATTACATTTTCAACATCTAATGTAAACTCATGAACTGCTATTGAAGCCTGTTTTTTGTTAGCTAAAGCAACTGCTTTTTTTACAAGTGTATCAATTCCTTTTCCTTTAAGAGCTGAAATTTCCACTACTTCGCATCCAAGTTTCTGGCTTAATTTTTCGATGTTAACTTTGTCACCGTTTTTCTCTAATACGTCAACCATGTTAACAGCCATGATTACAGGAATACCAAGTTCCATAATCTGAGTTGAAAGATATAAGTTTCTTTCAATGTTTGTACCATCAACAATATTAATTATTGCATCCGGCTTTTCTGTTATAAGATAATTTCTTGCAACCACTTCTTCTAGCGTATATGGAGATAAAGAGTAAATACCTGGTAAATCGACCAATGTAGCTTCCTTATTTCCCTTGATTTTACCCTCTTTCTTTTCAACTGTAACGCCTGGCCAGTTTCCAACAAACTGATTAGAACCTGTCAAAGCATTAAACAAAGTTGTTTTTCCGCAGTTAGGGTTACCTGCTAAAGCAATTTTAATTGACATTTTTTTCTCCTTTTTTTACTATCTTTTTCAAATGTGTAATAATATGCTATTTTGTCATTAGTAAGTTAACTCAAAATTTCAAACGCAAGTTTTATCATTCTGACCGCAATTCTTCATTGCTTACCTTTATTGCATATCGCTCACTTTCATTATGTTGTACTTACTTTTATTAGTCATTTCTAACTTGTAGGTAAAAAAAATTATTCTACCTCAATCATTTCTGCATCTGCTTTTCTAAGAGATAATTCATATCCTCTTACAGTTACTTCAATCGGGTCTCCTAAAGGTGCTACTTTTCTTACATATACTTCAACACCTTTTGTTATGCCCATATCCATAATTCTTCTTTTAACCGGGCCATCTCCAGTAAGTTTCTTAACTTTCACAGTCTTTCCAACTGCAACTTCCTTTAATGTACTCATTGCTATCCTTCTTTCATATTTCTTTTTATATGTAAAATTATGATTGTGCACTCTTAAATACCTGCACAACAAAAAAGATTTAATAATATTTAATCAAATAAATAAAACTTTAATTTTCTTTATTAAATCTAAACCATAATTTTATTAGCCATATCTTTTCCTATTGCAACACGTGAATCTTTTACGTTAACAATCATGTTTCCACCCATCTGTGAAACAACTGTAACAGTTCCACCTACTACAAATCCTAAGTTTTCCAAAAACCTTCTTGTTTCTTCCTTACCGCCAACTTTTTTGATAACCGTTGGTTCTCCTTCATTTATCATAGTTAATGGCATCATGTTTCCTTCTTTCTTCTTAAGTAAAGATAAACCTTATTTTTCAACAGTTAGTATATGCTAACGCAAATTAGATGTCAATAATTATTTTACTAAAATTTCAATTTTTTTCTATTTTTTATAAAAATACCTTCGTATTTTTATTCAATATAATTTGAGTAATATTCCACTTTGTGATACAATAACAAAAGACAATACGAGAAATACAAGGAGGTTTTCAACATGATTATTAATGAATCGGCAGAAAATTATTTAGAGACTATTCTTGTTCTTAGCAAAAAACTTCCCGTTGTTCGTTCCGTAGATATTTCCAACGAATTAGGTTTTAAGAAATCAAGCGTCAGCATTGCTATGAAAAACCTTAGAGAGAAAGGTCATATCACTGTTACTGACGCCGGATACATTTATCTTACAGAATCTGGAAAACAGATTGCAGACATGATATATGAAAGACATGAACTCTTATCATCATGGTTAGTACGTTTAGGAGTTCCTGAAGAAATTGCTACAGAAGATGCATGTAGAATTGAGCATGTGATTAGCAAGGAAAGCTTTGCGGCTATAAAGAATCATGTAAAATCACACTAATTATTTTAAACATTTATTATAGTCTTTAATGAGTAAAACCCACATCATTTTCCATTGATGTGGGTTTTACTCATTTATCATATGTGTAGTAAATAACCTAAAACACTACATATAATATTATTTTGGTTATTTGCAGCCTGGTTATAAACTTGTTTTACCCCATTTCTGACAACGAGCCATTATTTTCGTTTATTAGTATTAAATACTTCTATACTTCTTTCAAGAATTCCATTCATATACGCTATCAATGTACCATAATTTGTCATTGGAATTTTATTATCGTTTGCACACTTTAATCTATATTTCATTTCCTTTTCATTTAATGTGCATCCGCCACAATGAATAATTAATTTGTACTCTGACAAATCTGTCGGAAATTCTGTTCCACTTGTAAAATGCAGTTTTAAATCTTTTCCTGTGTATTTTTTTATCCAATTAGGTAGCTTAACCGTTCCTATATCATCACATTGTCTATGATGAGTGCAACCTTCTGAAATCAAAATTCTGTCTCCATCATTTAAATTTTCGATAGTAGCTGCACCTTCTACCTGTGTCTTAAGATTTCCTTTATGCCTTGCCATTAATATTGAAAAAGAAGTTAAAAGCATATCATTAGGTGTATCTTTTGCTACCTGTTTGAATACCTGACTGTCTGTAATAATTAATTTCGGTTTTTGTACTAATTTATCTAAAGTAGCAACAAGTTTATCCGGCTGAATCACAATCGTAATTGTCCCAACTTCTAATAATTCTCTTATAGTCTGCTGCTGCGGTAATATAAGTCTGCTCTTAGGTGCTGCTGAATCTATTGGTGTCACTAAAATAACAATATCTCCTTCATCAACTAAATCTCTGACTATCGGATATTCAAATTCTTTTTCCGGCTTTAACGTAGCTATCTTTTCTTTTAATTCATATATATTCTTATTTGCTTTAGCACTTATTCCAATTATTTTATTTTCAGGCACTATTTCTAATAAATTTTTATAAACTTGATTTTCTTTTAAATCTGTTATAATTAAATCTATTTTATTTAAAACAACAATATAAGAAATTTTTCGTTTTTTTATTTCATTTATAAGAGAAATGTCATCGTCTAAAATTTTATGAGACATATCATTATTATTCTTTTCATTTAAATCAATAACTATAACAGCTATATCCGTCTTATTTAACATCTGATAAGTTTTCTGAACTCTTAATTTGCCAAGTTCTCCTTCATCATCAATTCCCGGAGTATCTATTACTACAACAGGCCCTAGAGGTAAAAGTTCCATTGCTTTTAATACCGGGTCAGTTGTTGTACCACAAACATCTGATACAATCGATAATTTCTGACCTGTAATTGCATTAATTACACTGGATTTACCTGCATTTCGCTTTCCAAATATTCCTATATGAATTCGTTCACCTCTAGTTGTTTCGTTCAAGCCCATTATTTTCTCCATTATTTCTTTTAACTGTTAATTATTGTTATCTTTTCCTTTATATTCTGTTTTATCTTTATTTCCTTTTTTATCATTATCAATTATATCTATTCTTTCAATATAACCTTTTTTAAGTTTTCCATTACGCTGGATTCCACGACTCCAACCTCCAAATTTATTATAAATCCAAAATAAATATGTTGTTATTATCTTGGCTTTTCCTAATTTACCTCTTGAAGTATTTTCATATATTTTTCCACCACATTCAGTCTTATTTCTGTGTTTTATATACTCAATCAACTGACTTTCTTTTCTTATTTCATCAGGAATTACTGTGTATGCATATCCTATGCTCTCCGTCTTATGTGAATCACTTCCTGCTGTTCCTGTCAAATTATATTTTTCAGCCATTTCTAACGCTTTATCATTTGCCATTTTAGATTCGCAGGCATTAAACACTTCAATAAAATCAAATTCAGATAAAATGTCCGGATTTCTTTTATAAGCTTTTGAATTCATAAAGCTCATAAACTTTTCACCAAATGGATGCGCAGGTCCTAATATTCCTCCATAATTATGAACTATTGGAATAAGCAACTGTACCGGCATTCCTCTAAGTTCCATAAGCCTTAATTTAAGATTCTCCGGCATAATTACAATGATATGTCCTGCATCTAATGTATCATACTCTATTCCCTTAAATACTACAAAGTCCTTGTCAACATTTTTTATATTATGTTTCCAATATCTATACCCATCATAAGAATCATGATCTGTTACTAACATTCCCCCATAACCCTGAGATTTTAATATATTTATATACTCACTAATTGGGACTTTTCCATCTAGTGATCCCTCTTTTGTATGACAATGCATATCTATTTTCATATAAACCTCCTAGAGAGGATTTTAACGTTTGTTTTAAAATCTAAAGTCTCTTTTGTTATTATCTTTTATTAATTTTAAATTTTTTATTACAATATTCTTTACTTTTTCATTAGGAATATTTTCAATTTCTTTATGAATTAAATTTTCGCCTATTTCTTTTGTTTCAGATGAAGCATAATCCATTAAATACTCCTGTAAAGTCATTAATGCATTTGGTAGACAACAGTTCTGTATTTGACCACTTTTACATAAAGACATAAATCTGTCACCTGTTCTGCCTTCTCTATAACAGGCTGTACAAAAACTTGGTATATAATCCATTTTCATAAGCCAGTTAACCACTTCATCAAGACTTCTTGTATCAGTTACATCGAACTGCCTTGAATTTTCTTCTTCAGATTCTGCTTCAAAATATCCGCCCACACTTGTTCTTGAGCCACCACTAATCTGAGAAATTCC
Organism: Eubacterium sp. AF19-12LB; assembly: GCF_003479125.1. Classification (NCBI taxonomy): domain Bacteria; kingdom Bacillati; phylum Bacillota; class Clostridia; order Eubacteriales; family Eubacteriaceae; genus Eubacterium; species Eubacterium sp. AF19-12LB. Next base: position 89,783 of record NZ_QUGP01000005.1, read on the forward strand.
AAGATGTAATACTCTTTCTCTTGTCTTCTGACTTTCCCTTGTAGATACAATCATTCCTGTATATGGAACTGCAATTCTTATACATGCAACAATCTTTGCAAAAATATCGTCACTTATTCCATTTGAAAATGATGACTTATCTATATCATCTGCATCGCAAATTCTAGGTACACTTATAGTATGTGGTCCAACTCCAAAGACAGCTTCTAAATGTTCAGCATGCATTAATAATCCTGCAAATTCATATCTGTACTTATCAAGTCCAAATAATACACCAAGACCTACATCATCAATTCCACCTTCCATTGCTCTGTCCATTGCTTCTGTATGATAATTATAATCACTCTTTGGTCCTGTCGGATGTAATTTCTTATAGCTTTCCTTATGATAAGTCTCCTGAAAAAGTATATAAGTTCCAATTCCTGCTTCCTTTAATAATCTGTAATTTTCAACAGTCGTCGCAGCAATATTAATGTTTACACGTCTGATAGCTCCATTTTTGTGTTTTATACTGTATATTGTTTTAATGCACTCAAGATAATAGTCCATTGTATTATTAACAGGATCTTCTCCTGCCTCTAGTGCTAATCTTTTATGTCCCATATCCTGAAGAGCTATTACTTCTTTTTTAATCTCTTCCTGTGTAAGTTTTTTTCTGGCAATATGCTTATTCTTAGCATGATAAGGACAGTATACACATCCGTTAACACAATAATTCGACAGATAAAGTGGAGCAAACATTACGATTCGATTTCCATAAAAGTCTTTTTTTATCTGTTCAGCAAGTTTAAACATTTCATTGTTTTTATTTTCATCTTTACATGCTAATAATACGGACGCTTCCCTGTGGGATAGTCCTTTTCTTAATTTGGCTTTTTCAAGAATCGAATCAATAAGTTTTATATTATTTTTATTTTCATCTGCATATTTAATTGTATCTAGAATTTCTTCATGATTAATAAAATCATCTGCCGATTTTGATGTTATATCATACACTTTTATGTCCTTCTTTCCTGTAATTATACATCTTTCTTTTGTTTATTCATCATTTTGACGATTAAATTTATAAAATATTAATAATTTACATTACATATTCTATATCTATTTTTTTAATTTACTTTTAGCAATTTCTTCTAAAACCTTTTCCATTTCTATTGGTTTTGTTAAATGAGCATTCATTCCTGCATCAATACTCGCCTTTATATCACTTTCAAACGCATTTGCCGACATTGCAATTATTCGTATTGTTTTTGCATCGGCTTTATTCAATTTTCTAATTGTTCTTGTAGCCTCAAGACCGTCCATTACAGGCATTTGAATATCCATTAAAATTGCATCATAATATCCCAAATCAGATTTTTCAAATGCCTCAACTGCTTCTTTTCCCTCAACTGCAGTTTCCACAATTATTTTCTCTCTTTCTAAAAGAGTCTGTGCAATTTCTCTGTTAATTTCATTATCTTCTACAAGTAACACTCTCATTCCCGAAACATTACTATTTTCCAACTGATTTTCATCATCTTCATTATATTTGTAACTATATTCTGTCTCAATTATAAATGTTGTTCCCTTACCAAGTTCACTTTCTATTTTCATGGTAAATCCCATCGCATCTACAATTTTTTTAACAATATATAGTCCTAGTCCCGTGCCTATAAGTTCTGATGAAAATTCATTTCTCTCCTGCATAAAAGGCTCGCCTATTTTCTGTACAAATTCTTTGCTCATACCACAGCCTGTATCACTGATTACTATTCTTTCCTTTGCAGTCTTATCATCTACATTAATGTTTTCTATTTTCCAGGTTATCTTTCCACCCGGTTTAGTAAATTTATAAGCATTGTTTAAAAGATTAATAATCATCTGCTGTACACGCATTTTATCAATGTAACATAAAACTTCTTTATCTTTTTCTTTTTTGATAAAATTAGGATAAATAAATTCTATATTTTTTTCTTTCATTAATGGACTCATCATTGAAACAATAGGTTTAACAACGTTATACATACTGCACCATTCCGTATAAAGTTCAAATTTGTCATTTTCAATACGGCTTACATCTAATATATCGTTAATAAGTCCTAACAGATATTTACCTGACTCATTAATCTGGTCTATTTCTTTTGCTATAACTTCTCTTTTATCAACATCATCTTTAGCAATTTCGCACATTCCAATAATAGCATTCATAGGTGTTCTTATTTCATGACTCATTCGTGCCAAAAACTCGCTTTTAGCTTTAGCTGCCTGTTTTGCCTCTTCTAGCGCTTTTGCTAATCTCTCGCTATTTTTTCTTTCTTTTTCATAAATATCCGTAACATCTGTTACCATGAATAAAATTTCATTTTTATTTACGGCAGAATCTAAATATTGAAAATGAATTTTCTTTCTTCGTACTCCTTTTTCAATGTTAGATGTTATATTATGATAAAAATAATAATTGTCATTTTTTTTCAATTGCTTTTTAATATTATCTAACGCATATTCTTTTCTTGCCGTTTCGCGTTCTTCTTCTCCAATATTATTATTTATAAATGTATCTATTTCATCTGCAAAAAGATTCTTCTTGCGTATTTTCATTTCGTCATATGTGTTTCTATAATTAAAAATCATACTTTGGCCATTGATTGTATTTATCAAACCTATACAATCATATTCCGTATGTATACACTTATCCATTATTGATTTTATAGTATGCTTTTCAGTCACATCCTGTATATACACAAATTCCATAATTTCAGAAGTAATGGGATTGCTTAAAATTTTAGCAACAATCTTAACCCATTTAATCTCTCCATCTTTCATTACAATCTGAACTTCAGAGTCAATATTTTCTTTTCCATTATGGTATTGCATTATAATGCTTCCGGCTGAAAATTTATTTCTTATTTCTTTTTTTACTTCATCAGATAAAATTAATCCGATAAAATATTCAACAGCAGCTTCACATGATGTGTTTTCATTTACAACATCATCTGTCGAATTAGCATAATTGTTTTTAAAGTTACTTCTTTCAATTCTGTTTTTAGTAAGATTTATCTGATATGAAGCAATTATATCCTGTGACATTTCCTCTCTTGTTTTAAGTTCTGCCTGATATATTTCTAATTTTTTTTGTTGCTTTAATATGCTTTCAGTTTCATCAACAAAATATACCATGTATGCATCAATATCATTCCATAAATAGCTTTTTGTACCCAGACTATAATATCTGTTATTTCTTTTAATATGTATCTGTCTGTAAGCCTGAGAAGTTAATTCATTTATTTCTTTCTCGCTAAATATTATTCTCTCAGCCGGTATTAATTCATACACACTCTTTCCAATTACATTTATATCCTGAGGGATATTTTCTATTTTCTTCCACTCAGCATTTGCATATAATATTCGTCTTTCCTTTTTCTCTGCTACATATGTTGCAACCGGAGATTCATCTGATAATTTTATATACAAATCTAATTCATCTGACAACTTTGTACATGCACAATAAAAAACAGGACATCCATCCTCTTCTCTAATCTTTGAAGCGACCAAATTAATCCACTGAACATTTCCCGTGGCTGTATAATATCTATATCTTTCATCTACTTCATTATCACTTTGTATTTTGCATAAAATACTCGTCAAAAACTTTTTTCTATCTGCCTCATATATAATATCTATAACATTTACCCCACCATCAAGATAACGTTGTAATTCATCATGCGTTCTTCCTGATAATTTTGCAAATGCCTCATTAAAATAGAGACATTCTATATTGTTTTCAACTACTTTTACAATTATTATTCCACCTGGAATTGAATTTAACAGTGTTTCATTAATAATTGATTTTTCCTGTTCAATATTTTGTTTCATATAATTTCCTCGTTATATAACTCTTTCCGAACTGTGCCTTTTTATTATTATACGACTGATTCTTTTTTCTTTCAATGACAGGTGATATTTTGCGATATGATTTTTAAATACAAAAACTTATACTTTCATAATTTTATAAATAAAAATACCCACAGATTAATTCTTAATTGTGAGGGTTTGTGATATTAACTAAAGGCATTTGTCACCGCTGGTTCAAATTGACAGCGGATTTTGCCTAGAACCAAAGGTTCTAACAACAAAATATAGCTGGAGATTTAGAACTGCTGCGAGTGACAAGCAGCGCAAGCGTTATTTAGTTAATATCACAAACCCTCACAAAACCGGAATACATCTGTGGGTATCTTGTTATTCTACATTTTTCAATGCATCTGTCATAGGTATTTTCTTAATTTTTCTAAATTCGAGGAACGAAACTAATATATATGCCATCATGCCAAGAATAAACATTTCGACATATACAACAGGATCCATTTTCAGTATAATCCATCCTTTCATATCCATCATCATTGGTCTGTAAATCAAATCTTTTATAATCCATACTACAACCGGAATGCTTAATGCTACGCATGCGATTACAACCCATGTCGTTGCAGTCAGATAAAGTTTTCTTATTTCATTATTATCATATCCTAAAATTTTTACCATAGAAATCGATAAACTATTCTTTTCTATAACAAGCTTAATTAAAAGATACATTACAAGCATTGATAAAATAACTGATACAATGTTTACCATATTCATCATGCTACCCATAGATACATCCATCTGTCTTGCCATTTTAGTTAAATCATCCTGAGTAATAACAGAATAAATGTACTCCTGGTCAATATCTTTTATTTTTACATTTGAAAAATATCCTGTAAATTCATTGTCTTTTACATTGAACTCTTTGCAAAAATCCTTTTCATTCATAAATATCGTAAGTCCAATAGGATATTCATAAACTCCACCAATTTCAAAAGTATGTTTTTTAGTTCCATAGCTTTCTTTTAAAGTAAATTTATCACCTTTTTTCAATCTGTACTTATCTGCAAATACATCTGAAACATAAACCTTTCCACTCTCAAAATCCATTGATAAATATTTACTGTCATCTGATATTCCATATACTGATATATCGTCTTTTTCCCCATTATCACCTGTTTTTTCAACTGTGCTCATAAAATATTTTTCTACATCTTTTGTTTCTGTTTCAAGAGGTGCTTTCAATACATACTGATACTTTGCAGCCATATGTTCAATTATGCTGTCATTGTACGAATCAAGCAAAGCCGGAAGCATTAATCCAAATAAAAGCAATAAATTTGCAAATACGATTCCAACAAATAAAGTCAGATAATTATATCTGTTCTGAATAATAACCCTAATTCTGAAACGGTTAAAGAACTTAAAATGTGGTAATCTTATGGCTTTCTTTTTCTTTGAAGTTGATAAATCATTTCTTATGAACTTCATTGGTGAAAGTCTGAGTTTCTTTCTTATAAACACATAGTTTACAACAAGCATTATTATAAACGGAACAAGTGTTGTAAGCACAAATGCTTCTGCACTCCATACCGTTGTATATGTTGGAAGACTATAACTTCCATAATACATTCCGACACATACATATTTAAATACCGTATATCCAAGTATATTTCCTATTATAGCTGAAATAATCGTAACTATTAATGGAATTTCCATATAATGAGCTGTTATTTCTCTTTTTGAATATCCTGACGCTCTAAGAGTTCCTATTATCGTTGCTTCTTTATTAATTGTATTTGTTATTGTTACTGCAAATATAAATGCAATTATTACAATTAGAATGTATAGTAAAGCAATCATCATTCCTCTGTCACTTCCTACATCATCACCTGTAAAATTAATTGCATTGTTTGTATATCTTGGAATGAAATTTTTCACAATTCCTTTAGAAGCTATAACTTCTAATAACTTATCTGATACCTTCTTTTCTTTTTTCTCTGTGGAAGGCTCTTTATCATATTTCCATGAATAACTGTAAAATTTGTGTTCATCTCCGAACTGATTGTATCCATCATCTGTCATTATTGCGACACCAAATTTTACTGCATCAAACATTAAGTCTCCATTATTTGAGAATAATGCACTATAATCTGATAAAGCTACAAAACCTGTGACTTTTAATTTCTTATCCGAAACTTTAATGTAATCACCAACTTCAACATCGTTATTATTTGCATACATTCTGTCTATGGCAATTTCATCTTTATTATCCGGCTTTTTACCTTCCATAAGGCATACTTTATTAACTTTCTTTCTGTCTTTAAATATTCTAAGTGTACTGTCATATTTATCATTTAAATTTGTATCAGTATCTTCTTCTATGTAATAATTATTATATATGGAAATTTTTTCTTGATTTTCTATTTCATTTATCGCCTCATCACTTAATGGAGACAACATTTCAAAATTACCATTTTCAATGTTGTATACTTTAAAGCTTTCATCATATGTTTTGCTGATGCTCTTTGCCGCAACAAGGAATCCTGAAATGAACCCAATTGAGCCTATAAGAAGTAGAAAAATAACCACATATTTTCCAAATTCGCTTTTTAACTGTCTTGGAAGTCTTTTATGTAACGGATTTTTCATCATACAACCTCCTACCACTCTAATTCCATAGCAGGAATTTTTTCTTCATTAACGTAATCTTTTCTGATTTGTCCGTCTCTCAATTTTATAACCCTGTCTGCCATATTTTTTATTGCGTCGTTATGTGTAACCATAATTACCGTATTACCATATTTATGATTAACATCCTCAATCAGCTTTAGTATTTCTTTAGAAGTATTATAATCAAGCGCTCCTGTAGGTTCATCGCAAAGTAAAATACTTGGATTTTTTACAATTGCTCTTCCAATTGATGTTCTCTGCTGCTGACCTCCTGACAACTGATTTGGCAATTTATGTCTATGTTCATAAAGGCCTAACGTTTTCAGCAAATCATCTATGTCTAATGGATTATCACTCAAATATGCTCCTACTTCTATGTTCTCTTTTACATTCAAATTCGGTATAAGATTATACATTTGAAATACATATCCTAAGTGCTTTCTTCTGTATTGTGTAAGAGATTTTTCATTCATGTCCTGAATAACCTCTCCATTAACTGTTATAGTTCCACTATCTGCCTCATCTATTCCGCCAATAATATTTAGAAGCGTAGATTTTCCTGAACCTGAAGGTCCTAACAGTACACAAATATCACCTTTTTGTGCTGAAAAATCGATTCCTTTTAACACTTCTGTCTTATTTTTATCATCCCCAAAACTCTTCTTTATGTCCTTGATTTCTAAAAACATATTTACTCCTCTCTGCTTTTTATTACTCTTTTGTATTGCTCTTCTCTAACTTTAGTTAGTTGCTTCTATCTTATATTAATGATTATACATTCTTTTTTATAGAAATCAAGAAAAACTCCCACATATAGGTTTTAAATTGTGCAGATTTGAGGTATTAACTTAATAACGCACGAAGTTGCAAATGCACTTAAGTTAATATCTCTAGCACACAAAAAATCCATATGTGGGAGTTGTATTTTATTATTATCGTAAATAATTATACATCATCTATATATATTATTGTTATTTAGCTTATAAGTTTATGTTCATATGCTTTACAAATTCATATCAGCAATTAACTGTTTTACCTGTGTCCAATCTTTAATATAGATTGTAGATACAGATTTAACCTTTTCCTGTTGTGATTTGCTAGAATCATCATATATTCCAACTGTATTAATTCCATTGTTATAAGCTGTATTCAATGAATAAAATGCATCATCTATAAGCCATGTCCCTTCTTTGTTACTATTCATTTCCTCTATTGCTTTTTCAAATATAAGTGGGTTGTCCTTTCCTTTTCCAACCTCTGATGTTGTAAATATCTTTTTAAAATATTTTTCCAAGCCTAATCTCTTAAATGCTGCTTCAATCATTGGCCTGTCTGTGGATGTTGCAACTGTCATTGGAATTTTATTTTCATACAAATACTCTATAAATTCCAAGACTCCATCCTTTGGCATTGCTTCTTTTTCATAAAATTCATATACAACACTATTTATTCCATCAATAATTTCCTGTATAGTTTTATCTAATTTATATGTTTCTTTTATATATTTTGCACCTTCAGTCATCGTTAAATCAAATAAAACCTCTGCAATATTTTCTTTTTCCTCAATTCCAAACTGATCCAAATATATTTTTCCTGCATCCATCCAGATTTTCATTGAATCTAAAATTGTTCCGTCTACATCAAATATTATTCCCTTATTCATAATTTTCTACTCCTCTTCTAATATGTATTTTCTTTTTCAATCGGATTAACCACCTAAAATATTTATTATAAAAAATTAACCTTACTCATTTTATTTTTATCTGTTATTACACAATAAATTTTAATTAAATTTAGATTATTTTTCAACACCGACTGCCATTTAAAGTTCATTTTAGTTTTGCATTCTATTATATGTACAACAATTAAAATATTAAAAGGAGGATTTGTTATATGAAACAATCAGACAAATTAATTTTATCAACAATATTATCATTAAATATAGTTTCTTTGGGAATTGGATGTATTAATCTAAAATCAGTTTATGCTGATACTACTGGGACTGAAACTTCTATTGTTTTATCAGATGACGGAACTACTGTAAATGGTAAAAAGATTTATGGCAAATGGTCTAAAATCAAGAAAGTTGCTTAATCAAATAAAAACGGAGTTGGATTTTTCCAATTCCGTTTTTTATTTGAAGTAAATTTTTATAATATAATTCGCTATACATTTAAGGTTCCAAGCTTTCTATTATAAGAACTAATTGGCGCCAATGTATTTGCTGAACTCGTTGGAACTTGGTTCTAATAATTTCTGCTGCAACAATCCCAATTGCAAAAAAAACAAGTGGAATCATTTAATGAATTACCAGGTGCCAATTCCTTTCCATAATATTTTGACTTAAAAGAACAATGTTACCTGTTTGGGCATTTGCAAAAACTTTGCCTCTAAATAAATATGTGTAGGCATCCTGTAAACCGCCTGATATTGAAAGGAACGCGGCAGTTAGGATAGATTCAGACATTTGCCCATGTGTTTTGTAATTCATTTATATTTCCTCCACAAGTTTTATAGAATATAGTAAAGCACATCGCTTTGTGAATAAAACATTGACTGAAAAAGGGGAAAAGCCAATCTATGTTTTAAACATACCGTTACGTGCAGTAACGGAAAGTTTTATCAGTTAATATTCTGGCAAAAATTAATCCTAATGGAAGAGCCATAATAATCATAATGGCTAATGAGAACCATGAAACAGCTTCTGTAAGTGACATAATGCCAAAATTGTAAATTGCTCTGTATAAATAAAGTCCCGGAACCATAATTACAATGGAAGGAACAGTAAGGGATATTCGTGGATATCCATTATTGCTTTTTATGAAAGAAGCAAGAAGCCCGGCTGTTAGGGCACCAATAAAAGCTGCCACAGAGTAAGGCATGTGTGTAAAATCTATAAGTTCTAAACGGAGTGTGTTTGCAACTGCACCAATACAGGCGGCTGTTGTAGCCATTGGTATAGAACTGTTAAACATAATTGAGAAACCAAATACACCACAAAAACTTGTTATTATTCTTAATACTAATAGTAAAATTTTACTCATGTGTATTGTTGTGAAATCCTGTGGCTGTAGCTTTAACAGAAGTGCCATAATCCAGGCAAACATTGTTGCTACTAATATAATTATTATTGAGTATGTTAATCGTTCAAGACCTGAACGTAAATCTAGCTTAGCAAGGTCAATACCGCTTGTTATAAATGGAAAGCCGGGAATTATAAATAACATGGAGCATATATATCCGGCTTCATGTACATGGGCAATACCAAGCACAGACTCAGCAACATTAAAACAAATGGCATAAACCAAACATGCGATTGAAATCGATGCTGCTATATTAAAAAATAATGTAAAATGATGTTTTATAAGCTTTGTACGGACAATATTTCCAACACCAGCTGCAATAAACGCAAAAAGCATTTCAATTGGCCCGCCTCCAAGAAGAAATGTAAAACCACAACAGGCAAAAGCTGCAGCAAGACCTAATTTAACAGGAGAATACAATGTATGAATTTTCTCTATTTCATCAAGTCGTTTGTGAATTTCTTCACCGGTCAAATGGGCGTCTTCCTTTGGAAAGTTGTCAACAAATTGTTCCATTCTGTAAAGCTTTGAAGTATTAACCCCTGTGTTAGATATACTAAGAGACTGTGAAACACAGTCTTTTCCATCAAAACAGTTAAATTCAATGGACATAAGTCCAACATCAACTGTACATGTAACATGAAGTTCCTTTGAAAGTCTGTTCATTGAAGTTCTTACACGCCATGCACCTGTGCCACAGGAAAGCATAATTAAACCAACTCTGCCAATAACAGATGCTTTTTCAATCAAACCTGACTCTTTAATTAATGTATTACTGTCATTACCGGTATAATCATGCCATGGAATTTCCATATGGTTTTTTTCCATAATATCAATGTAATTATTTGTTGGCATATATAATCGCCTCTGCTTTCGCTACATGTTTTTCTAAATGTTTTAAAAAGATGGAATTTGGAAGAAATATTCCAATTTCATCATATCTTTTATTATTTTCTACAAGTGAGTCCTGACCATAAAAAACAAATGCCATAGGGAGATTCTTTTCAAGTTCAATCATTAAGTCCCAAACTGCTGAATAGGCTTCGGCTTCAGTTTTGTTAGCTGTTACAGTGTCAGGCAATTCTCTAATAATTAATATACCTGTATTTTTTTCAAGAATCTGCTGCTTCATTTCCATATTGTCTGAAGTGTATTTATGATTATATCTATATGCTTTTGCAAGATATATTTTTTTATTGTTATTTAATTTTTTATATATTTCATGAAAATGATTGTAGTCTTTTTCGTGAACTTTTGATTTATACTTTGGAAGTAATAATCCATTATCGTCGGTCATAATTACAGGATTTTCTATTCCGTCAGCATTAAATCTATATGGAATCAGATATGAATTTCTAAGTAAATCAAATATAGTATTTTCACAAATAGCCATCAAAAAGGCTGATAAATCTCTATTGTGATATGCATTGAATAATGCCTGTGAGAATTCTAATGGAGATAAATAGCTATCGATTTCATCATCGCAAAAAAGATAATTGCAAAATGTTTCCTGAAGTTTTTCGCATGCCCAGGGATCATCAAGAATTTTCTGAAATAACACTTCTGTTTTTTCTTCTCTTGGAAAAATTGTTCCTTCTCTCATACAACTCACACCCTTTCTTGAAAATTTCATTCGGCTAAATTATACTATGATTATAGAAATAAGTAAAAATCAAAATTGATATGATAGCAATAAGTAATTAATATGCCAAGGAGAATGCCATGAATGTAAATTTAGATTATTATAAAATTTTTTATTATGTTGCTAAATATGAGAATTTTACAAGAGCAGCTCAGGCATTAGGTAACAGTCAGCCTAATGTTACAAGAGCAATGAATTGTTTGGAACAACAGATTAACAGCACTTTATTTATTAGAACGAACAGAGGTGTGCAGCTTACACAGGAAGGAAAGCGTTTATATGAACATGTGTCAATTGCTATGGCACAACTTTTAGAGGCAGAGGAAGAACTGGCTGACGATGAAGGAATTTTTCAGGGAAGTATTTCTATTGGAGCAAGCGAAACTGCCTTAAATATATTTTTATTAGATATTCTAAAATCCTTTCACAAAATGTATCCAAAAGTAAGACTAAAAATATATAACCATTCAACGCCACAGGCAATTGAGGCTGTGAAAAGTGGCAAGATAGATTTTGCAGTTGTATCAACACCTGTAAAGGTTAAGTCGCCTTTAGAAAAAACAATCTTATGTTCATTTAAGGAAATATTAATAGGTGGAACTGATTTTGAGCATATAAAAGATGACAATATTTCTTTAAAAAATCTTAAAGACTATCCATTAATTAGTTTGGGGCAGGAAACTACTACATACGATTTTTATAATAAGATATTTTTAAAACATGGTATTGAACTTAATCCTGACACGGAGGTGGCAACTACAGACCAGATTATTCCTTTGGTAAAGTCAGATTTAGGAATTGCATTTGTTCCTGAACCTATGGCAAGAGAAAGTATTGAGAAAAACGAAATTGTTGAGATTTCTTTAAAAGAAAAAATTCCTAATAGAGAAATATGTATTGTGCATGATTGCCAGCATCCACTTAATTCTGCAGCACGAAAATTAAAAAATGAAATATGTTCCTGTTAGAGTTTCTCTTCTATTGAAAAGATATACTCTAATAGTTGCATTTAATTAAGAAGATATGCCTATTATTAAATAGATATATCCACATTTTATTATTCCTGATTAAATATATATATATTCTATAATATGGTATGATAGACCTTACAGTGCGAAAAGCACAAAAAGGAAGGATATATTAATTATGGAAAAAAGAGGGATGCTTTTAAAAGCAGAACCGGCTTTGTCATTGCTTGCATAGGCTCAGCCGTAGGTATGGGAAATATTTGGAGTTTCCCATACATGGTATCAGACTGGGGAGGCATGACATTTTTGCTACCTTATGTTTTGTTTGTTATTCTAATTGCTTCAACAGGACTTATTGAAGAAATGGAGTTAGGTAGAACCGCAAAGGGTGGTCCGATTAAAGCATTTGGAAAATGTACGGAAGTTAGAACCGGTAATAAGAAAACAGGTGAGGCCATTGGTGTGCTTTCTGTACTTGGTTCACTGGCTTTAGCCATTGGGTACACAGTTGTTGTTGGGTGGATTTTTAAATACGCCTTTTTAGCACTTTCAGGTCAGTTGTCAGTTTTACACAATTCATCAGCCATATCACCAATAAGAATTCTTGCATTAGCTGAAATATTATTTTTCTGCTGACAAATCATTTTCTTTTTATTGTCTTCTTCCATTGTTTTATCACATATCTTTCCAAATTTTTCTGTAATTCTTTTAACCGGAATACTCATTCCTTTGCTGTAAAAATATCTCATGTTGTAAGTTTCGCACCCCGGAATAGGTGTAATATGGATAAAAGGCTTTCCTACAACTGCTGCCTCGGTAGAAGACAACCCACCGGGTTTTCCGATAATTAAATTACTTGCCATCATGTATTTTGCAATATCGTTCGTATGACCTATTAAAATACATTTCTCACTATATTTGTCCTTAAGTTTATTCAAAAGTTTTTTGTTATTTCCACAAATTATTATTAGTTTTACATTTGTTCCATCATAATAATCGGATAAATTCTTTACAACTTTTTCAACATTTCCCGCACCAATGCTTCCGCCTGATACCAAAATATATCTGTTACTAACACTAAGTCCAAGTTCTAGTTTAGCCTCATCCATATTAATGCTATGATCAAATACCTCTCTAACCGGAATTCCAAAAGTTCTTAATTTTTCTTTTTTTATCCCACGCTTAATATATTCTTTTTCCAAATCCTTGGCAGGAATAACATAATAATCACATTCTGTTTCCTCTGTAAACGGAATACATGTATAATCAGTTCCAACAAAAACTGTAGGTGGAAGTTCATATCCTTTTCTTTTCATTTGAGTTATGATTTCTGCCGGGAACAAATGTGGCATAATTATTATGTCGCATTTGTTTTTTTGAATATAATCTTCTATTATTGCTGCAATTCTTCCATTTGCATAATAGACCGGAGAATGAAAAGGAAGTTTTCTGTAAGCATTTCCAATTTTATACACAACTCCAAATACATTTGGAGCTTTCTGTACAAGTCCGACATATGCCCTGTCTATAACTCTTGCAAGCCTGTTACTTTTTAAAGCATATGGATTGAAAAATTTAACATTATATCCTCTTTTAATTAGTTCTTCTTTTATAGCTGCACCTGCTGCATTATGTCCACCGCCTGTGCCACATGATAATATTAACGCATCCATAATAATTTAATCCTTAACTTTTCTCTAACTTCTGTACTTTGATGTAGTCTTACTAACACAACTAATGTAATAAATAAAAATCCAATATTCACTGCCTGATTTTCATTTAATATGAATAGTCCCGCCAATGTACTCACATAAGTAACTATTGTTCTGTAAAAATGTGGAATTACTCTAAATATTAGTGAGTAAAATATAAAAAATAATGCCAAAATAATTACAGCCTTTATATCAGGTGCTAGCCCTAACAGGCATCCAAATGTTACGGCAATTCCTTTTCCTCCATGGAAATTGTCAAACATAGAACACACATGGCCAACAACAGGCATAGTTAAAACAATTGCTAGCGGAATTATTCCCATTTCCTGTGGTGTTGCTCCATTTATATACATGTGTACCGGTACAATTCCCTTTAAAAGTTCACATATAAGTGTCATGATTCCACAAGTCATTCCTCCGTACATAAATGCATTTGCTGTTCCCGGATTCTTATCTTTACTTTCTTCAATTAATTCTTCTTTATTAAATAATTTCATAAAATTTTTAGCATATAAAACACTACCTGAAATATATCCAAATAAAGCATAAAGTATTGTTCTCATAATTTATATAATTCTCCAATTGTATTTTTGTAAATATGCATATCTATACATATCTTAATACATTCGTATTTTACTCATAAAAATCAATTGCAAATAACTCTTCGCCTGCATTTATTTTTCCTTCTGCAACTAATCTGATTTTCTGATTGTCAGCTAATTCAGTACATATAACAGGTGAAGCAACTGATGGTGCATTTTGTTTTAAATATTCTAAATCAAGTTTCATTATTGTATCACCTTTTTTCATTTTGTCACCTGCTTTTACTAATACGCTAAATCCCTGTCCGCCTAATTTTACAGTATCAATTCCAATGTGAATAATCATACTTATTCCATCTTTAGTTGTAAACCCTACTGCATGTTTAGTATCAAATACAAATATAATTTCTCCATCATCAGGTGCCACAACAATTTCATCTGTCGGAGTGACTATCGCGCCATCTCCCATCATTCTACTTGCAAATGCTTCATCTGCTGCTGTATCCAAATTTGCAGATATTCCTGTAATAGGACTTGAAATTACAATTGATTTAACTATTTTCTTTTTGTCTTTATCTTCATTAAAAATATCATCTTCTTTGTCTTCATTTTTAACGGCATTATCTTTTTTATTATACTCTATATTTGGAGCTGTTTCCAGATAATCCTCAAAATTAGATTTAATAACTGTTACTCTTGGTCCATAAATAATCTGCACACCATTTCCTTTATGGACAACCCCTGACGCTCCTGTATTTTTTAGTAATGAATCATTTACTAATTCTGCTTTATAAACCGTACATCTAAGTCTTGTGGCACAACAATCTACATCTGATATATTTTTCTTTCCACCTAGTCCTTTGCAAATCATTTCTGATAATTCATCTGACGAATTTACATTATCTGCTTTTGCTTCACCTTTTTTCTTTGCTTCGACATCACTTCTTCTATATAATTTAACTTCATCACTATCATCTCTTCCCGGTGTTTTTAAATCAAGTTTATTTATTAAAAAACTAAACAACAGATAATAGACAATAAAATATACCACACCTACTATAACAATCCATATCCAGTTTGTCTTTGCATTTCCCTGCATTATACCAAAAAGAAACATATCAATAAGACCGCCTGAAAAAGTCATCCCTACACCAACTTTAAATACATGCATAAGCATATATGCAAGTCCCGCAAATACACAATGTATGCCATAAAGTAAAGGTGCAACAAAAAGGAATGTGAATTCTAACGGCTCTGTAATTCCGGTAATCATGGATGTAAGCGCAGCTGATAATAAAAGTCCTTCAACTTCTTTCTTTTTCTCTGGTTTTGCCGTTTTATACATTGCAAGTGCAGCACCCGGAAGCCCAAAAATCATAAGAGGAAATTTTCCTGACATAAATCTTGTCGCTGAAACTGAAAATTCAGTAACTGTAGGATCAGCAAGCTGTGCAAAAAATATATTTTGAGCACCTTCTATTAGCTGTCCTCCAACTTCCATCGTTCCACCAACACCTGTCTGCCAGAACGGAAGATAAAATACATGATGAAGACCAAATGGAATCAATAATCTTTCCATAAATCCATACACCCAGGTTCCTGCATATCCTGAATTAAGTACTAAATCACCAACGGAATATATACCACTTTGAATTACAGGCCATATAAAGAACATTAAAATACCTACTAACGTATATACCAAAGAACATATAATAGGGACAAATCTTGTTCCTCCAAAAAACGATAGCACCTGTGGCAACTGTATTTTGTAAAATTTATTATGCAATGCTGCAACTCCTAATCCTACAATAATACCGCCAAAAACTCCCATCTGAAGAGAAGTTATGCCCACAACATCAGCTGTAGCACCTTCTAACATTTTTTCTGCTCCGCCGTTAATTGTTATCATTGCGCCAATTGATGCATGCATTATAAAAAATGCTATTGCTGCCGACAGTGCTGCAACTTCTTTTTCTTTCTTAGCCATACCAATGGCAACGCCCATTGCAAATATAATAGGTAGATTAGCAAATACTATATTCCCTGCATCACTCATAACCTGAAATATAGCATTAAATAATGTTCCCGGTCCCATTACATTCCAAAGTCCGTATGTCTTTAACATTGTTTCATTCGTAAATGAACTACCAAGTCCAAGCAATAAACCTGCAACCGGTAGAATTGCTATTGGAAGCATAAATGATCTTCCTACTCGCTGTAATACGCCAAAAATTTTATCTTTCATTTTATATCTCCTTTTTACTTATTTTTGACTATATTTTTTATATCATTCATGCTTTTTACACATTCACATATGTAACACGGAATGTGATTAGTAAATTAACTCTTACAATCATCCCGTCACACCTGAAACTATTTTAAATTTTCTACAATATAAACCTGACCTATAAACAATTTTTCTTTACTATAAATCTGACATAAAAACATTCTCTAAATACAGGAAATCCTCCTTAACATACTCGTTAAGAAGGATTCCCTTTAACATTTTTATTCAATTTAAAACTTTTTATTAATTTATAAACCTTGTATAATATTCAAATAATCCTGTCGTTGATCTATAACTGCATATACAACTACCTGCTTGTTTACTTCATCAATTTTATAAAAAACTAAATTTTTTTCTAAAATAAGTACTTTATAGCCCTGTCGCCTAAGTATAGAATATCTTGGATTTGTTCCAATATATGGATCTTCACCTAACTGAAGAATTCTCTTTTCAATATCATCTAGTTTTTCAAGTGCAACCGTATTTCCAAAATTCTGAGCAATATATAGTATTATTTTTCTAATTCCTGCATCAGCTGTATCAGTTCTTATCACCTCATATTTCATCACTTACCCCTCCTGAAACATTTTATGTAAATCATCAAATGTATCACTTATCGGGGCAACCCTACCATTTTTTACATCATCCTCTGCTTCAGCTAGCACTTCTAACAACTCTATTCGTGCTTTCATATTTTTATATTCTTCATATGATAGAGAAACTGTATCTCCTCTACCATTTACTGTAATAATTACTGCTTCTTTATTTTCCTTACACTGCTTAGATATTTCATTATAATGATTTCTTAAATCAGCAGATGGTCTTATTGATTCCTGTATAGATAACATTATAATCACCTCCACATATATTATATGCAAATTATATCATAATTTTGCTATCTCTTTCAACTATCTATGTATAAAATTGTACTAAAACGTGTTAAGAAAATTTTACTTTTAATACAATATCTTCATAATAATAAATATTTACATCTTTATGGTCTTACAGAATATCCTATTCCAAGTCCTCCCGGTCCAATATGACATGTTATTCCCATTGGTAAATAATCCCATAACACTTTTATTCCAGGGAAAGCTTCCTGTATTTCATTAACCCACTTCTTTGTTTCTTCTTCATCAGCACTTGATGCTGCTAAAATATGTACATTTCCTTTTTCAAAGTCTTCTGCATAGTCTGTTGTAACTATTCTTTTCACTTCCTCTATCATTACTGTTTTTGCCTTTATCAATCCTCTACAATTTTTAAAAGAATCAAGTGTACCAATATCAAATTTTAAAATTGGCTTAACTTTAAGCATTCCACCTACAAGTGCTACACTAGATGAAATTCTTCCACCTTTCTTTAAATATTTCAAATCATCTACAGCAACAAAAATTCCCATTTTTCCTTTTGCATCTTCAAGTCTGTTCTTTATTTCCTTCGCACTACAACCTTCATTTAACAACTCGATTGCATCTAAAACAGACTGTTTCATAGGCGTTGAAACTCTTCCGTTATCAACTACAAAAACTTTACCATCATAATCATCATTCTGTGCCATAGCCATTGCTGTTGAACATGAGCCACTAAGTCCACTGCTTATTGGTATATAAACTAATTCTTCGTATTCTTTTAAAATTTCATCCCATAAGTTCATAACTGCCTCAGGTGATGGCTGTGATGTACTTACATTCTCATCGTTTTTAAGCAATTCTATAAATTCTTCTCTACTTATATCTTTACCTTCGTAATGACATTGATCATTAATGTAAAATGGCATTGGCAACACATATATCCCAAGTTTTTTAGCTTCTTCCTGTGTTATTCCGCTATGACTATCAGTTAAAATTCCTGTCTTCTTCATCATTATTCCTCCAAATGTATATATAACTACAAACTAACGTATTATCAAATTCAAATATCAAAATATATCCCACTAATTAATTGGCATATGTTGTATGCCACGCAATTTACTTTATAAAATAAACAACTTTAAACGGTTAACTAGACAACTATACCATTATCTGTCCATAAAGTCTATAGTCCTATAGTACAAATTTCAAACATCATCTCGGTATACTACTTCTAATACATAATGCTCCCCATCCCATCATAGGATTAGGCCATTTTTCAAATCCATCTATTTTCCTTGCTCCTCTTATCAGATAAGCCTTAAGTTTTTCTCCATATAAATACTTGTCATTTCCATTAACTATGCCCCATTCCATAAGCAATGCTGCTGCCCCTGAAACAAATGGGGTTGCCATTGAAGTCCCACTTTTTACTGAAAGTCCTCCGCCAACTGCTGCAGATATTATATCTACTCCCGGTGCTACAATATCCGGTTTAATTTGATTTGTTTCTCTTGTAAATCCTCTTCCTGAAAAGTCTGCATATGTCTGCCTGTTACTATCATACGCTCCTACAGTAATTGCTTTAGAAGCAGTTGATGGAATTGTCAACGTAGTGTAAGGTATAGGATTTAAAAACCTTGTATTTGTCCCTAATGAAGCCTCAACAGGCAACCACATATTATACGCTCCTAACACTGATTTAACCGATGTTATCCTCACAGTCCAAATACCTGACTGAATATACATATCTTCAGGCACGAATTGAACATATACCTCCTGATATATGCTATAAGGTTTAGGTGTTCCATAATATACCATCAACCTTGTTCTATCTGAAGAGATATTATATTTCATAACTTCATTTGCATCAGTAAAAATTCCGGTACTTTCGCCTGTTGGTGAAATTAATTCTATTTCAAATATATCTGCATAAGACTTCCATATTTGCAAATTAAGGGAATTTTGATAATTTGATACTGCAAATTCTATATTTTCTGTTTCACCTGTATCTATTTTTCCACTTGTATGTCCTCCCGCATTTCCTTCGTTTCCTGAACCTATTACAACGGATATTCTTTCCTTTGCAGATATCTCGTTAATATATGTTTCAAGCAATGATGTGCCATCATGAGAACCATAATTATTTCCAAAACTCAAATTTATTACAAGTGGCATTTTTAATTCTTCTGCCTTTTTTGTCACATAATCAATTGCCTCCATAAGTTCTATTGTTGTCGGGAACGAATTTTCTCTCGGTGTCGCCAATTTAACAATTAACAATTTGCTTTTAGTTGCTATTCCGATATTATTTCTTTTATCGTTTGCAAAATTTCCTGCAGCAATACCTGCTACATGAGTTCCATGTCCTGAATAATCTCTTGATGGTACAATTTCATATCTTTCTCTAAAATCCGGTGCATTTATTGCTGCATTTATCTGACTATCCGTATAAAATGTTCCTCTGTTAAAACCGTATGTATTTTCGCCATTCCCTATTGTCTGATCCCAAATCTCAATAATTCTAGTTTTCCCAAATTCATCTATAAATGCTGAATTTGCATAATCTATTCCACTGTCTATTACCGCAATAATTACCCCTTCTCCATATATACCAAACTGATTCTGTGCATTTGTAACACATGCTTCACTTCTGTTATTTATAACTGCAAAATATAACGGTTTTGCTTTTTCAATATAAATAACACTGTCATCCTCAGCAAGTTTATCAATAGTTTCTTTTGGCACAGATAATATTGCAAAATTATTTGACAATATTTCATATTGTATTCCATTATATTTTTCTAAAAAATCCGGAGTTCCCGTGAACCTTATAATCAAATCCCAGGAGTTATCTATTGGATTAAAACCTGCTGATAGTTCCCGGCATTTATCTAATTCCTGAATATTAGCTTCCAAGGCAACATTCAATAAATTTTCTATTTTTCCGTTCATAAACATACCTAAAAAAACACTTATTACATTCTATGAAAATTTCTTACCATAATTACTTAGAATGTAATAAGTGTTCTACTTTTTGTATTATCGATTCTGAATTAAATCTTAGTCCATAATTGCCTTATGGAATTTCTTTTTACCTTTTTTAATCTTTGCTCCTTCTTTTAACATTGATTCCGTAACAACAAAGCCTATGTCAGAAACTTTTTCATCATTAACAGATACGCCACCCTGCTGTACAAGTCTTCTTGCTTCACTCTTTGTTCCTGCTAATCCACAAGTTACCATTAAATCCATGATTCCAATTCCACCATCTGTTAACTGATCCGGTGTAATTGTAGATGTTGGCATATTTGAATCATCTCCACCACCTGCAAATAATGCCTTTGATGCTTCTTCAGCTTTCTTTGCTTCTTCTTCACCATGAACCATCTTTGTAAGTTCGAATGCAAGAATTTCTTTTGCTTTATTTAACTGGCTTCCTTCCCATTCATCCATCTTATCAATTTCTTCAAGTGGAAGGAATGTTAACATACGGATACATTTTAATACGTCTTTATCTCCTACATTTCTCCAATACTGGTAAAATTCAAATGGAGATGTTTTATTAGCGTCAAGCCATACTGCTCCGTTAGCTGTCTTACCCATTTTCTTTCCTTCTGAATTCATAAGAAGTGTAATTGTCATGGCATAAGCATCTTTTCCAAGTTTACGACGGATTAATTCTGTACCACCCAACATATTTGACCACTGATCATCTCCACCAAACTGCATGTTACATCCATATTCTTTAAATAAATGATAAAAGTCATATGACTGCATAATCATATAGTTAAATTCAAGGAATGTTAAACCTTTTTCCATTCTCTGCTTGTAGCATTCTGCACGAAGCATATTGTTAACTGAGAAACATGGTCCTACTTCACGTAATACATCAATGTAGTTAAGTTTTAATAACCAATCAGCATTGTTTACTGCAATAGCTCCACCTTCTCCAAAATCAATAAATCTTTCCATCTGCTTCTTAAAACATTCGCAGTTATGTTCAATTGTTTCAGGTGTAAGCATCTGACGTAAATCGTTACGTCCTGAAGGATCACCTATGTATCCTGTTCCACCACCAAGCAATACAACAGGTCTGTTGCCTGCCATCTGTAATCTCTTCATAAGACATAAAGCCATAAAATGACCTACATGAAGTGAATCTGCTGTAGGATCAAATCCAATATAAAATGTTGCTTTTCCTGTGTTAATTAATTCTTTAATTTCTTCTTCATCTGTAACCTGGGCTATAAGACCACGTGCTACTAATTCATCATAAATTGTCATCTTTTTTTCCTTTCTTAAATTAAAATTCATTAAATTTCTTTATAAGTGTTTCAAGTTATTAGGATACTTATTAAATTTTTGATACCGATATGCAATTTTCTATTATCTGCGAAAATTAAAATTGCATTTTTTAAGCTTAGATTCATAAATATGACCTTGCCATACATAAAAAAAACCTCTGCATCTTACGATACAGAGGGCATTAACTGCGGTACCACCTCTAAATAAAAATTTCTCACGAAATCTTCCTCTACGAGTGCAAACACACTCTTGCGCTATAACGGGCGCTCCCGACATTCCCTACTCATTTCTTTTCAGGTTGTAACTCCAGGATGTATTTCACAAAATCTACTTCATAATCTCACACCAACCGATTACTCTCTTGCAAGTACAATTAAGTTACTTCTTCCTCTCAACGTCTTATAAATAATTAATCTTTTTCTATACTAACTTTTTGTAGCAAAAAAATCAACTGTTTTTTAATATTTTTATTCCTTCCAAAATTAAAATTTTAAATTTCACTCTTCCATCGTGCTGTGGAATTTGCTTTTAGATAAACGGAATTTTTATTCCTTCTCCCAAATACCATCATTTGAAATCTTATTCCAATCTGCTTTCAATACAGAAACAACTTTTCCCCTCTTAAATTTCTTCTCTTCCTGATATAAATACTTCTGTTTTATTAATCCGTCAACAGCAACCTTTACTTTATCTTTCGGAACTTTATTATAATCCGCTACACACTGAATGGTCTTCCAATATGTAACAACTGAACGATTTTTCTGTTTCTGTTTATATAAACTATTTAGAATAAGTTCATTATAATGATGTTTTTCCTGTGACTGTCTTGGCATCTCGACATAACTTGTTGCGACTGATTTAAGTTTATTGCTAAATGAATATTTAACCCCATAAATAATAACTTTTTTGCCTATTTCCTTTAAGTATTCTGCAACTTTAGTAAAATGTGCGTCACCTGTAAACAAAACATATACTTTTGTTTTATCTTTTTTTGCAGCGCTTCTATAAATTGCATCTAAAATAATTACATCTGTAAAATCTTTATCTACGCCTTCTTTATCGCTGGCTGTATGTATAATATTCTTAGTAATTCCTTTTAATCTTTCTAAATCATTTCCTATATTATATTTTGAAAAATCCCCAAAAACATACAATCTTGTAATATTATATTCCTGTTTTAGTTCTTCAATCCACTCTTCAATATTAGGCTTCATCTGAAACTTATTTCTGTATGCATAATACCAATGTTCATAGTCAACAAACACTTGTGCTTCCGGTTTTTTATCTTTTTTTAATCCGAACATTTATTTCCTCCTTTTTATATTTGGGTTAATTAAGGATACCCATAATCCTTTGTTCATTGAAATTCTCTTATATAAAAGTGATACCTCTTTGACTTATATAAACTATAGAAGCCTTTGTATGCACCAACTACATACTCACATATAGTCTTTATATATCATTTTCTCTTCCCCGATATATAACATAAGGAGCCTTACGGCTCCTTATAGCTGCAAACACACACATTATACAATATATAAATGTAGGTGTCAAAAATGCATATTCTCTTTTTAGCAGTATAAAATATCTCTAACGAAAGTAATTAATCATGGTTTAATCAACATAATTTAACAATCCGATTATTCCATTATACTGCTCATTTGGTGTTTCTAAAACTATATGACTTAATAGAGTTTTTCTTAATGTACCATCTTTGTCAAAACAATTTAATTGTATTTTTTTATTTGATTTATCTGACTTTGTTTCTTCATAGAATTTAATAAATTTATCAATCTCTTCATCTGAAACAACTTTTTCTTTCATAAATTCTACATAATCTACTTTATCAGTATCTAAATCAAAAATTTCTTTAGCTTTTGTTCCGACATCACATACATCTGTATCCATTGCCACATGCCAATAAGTATATTTTTCTCCTTCAAGTCCAAACCTGATATTATCAAGCATTCCGTTAATAATATTATCATCCTGTATTTTCTTTGTAATATCTTCTGCAAAATGTATAAGCGCATACCCTGAATTCCAAGGTACTTTTCTTATTCTAATATTATATGTCTTACCTGTATCCTCATTCTTAACGTCAACTTCTTTAATAAGTTCATTACAGAATTTATCACAATGTTCACATGGTGCATTCGAATCCCATATTGTCTCATGACATTTTAATCCAATAAGTTCTTTTGTTTTATCAGAAGTTAATTCTTCCTTTGCTGCACGATTCATATACAATAATTCTTTTGTTTTTTCATTGCATATAAATATAATTTCATGTGATTCTTCAATAAGCCATCCCATGTTTCTAACATCTATAGGCATTGACATTTCTTCATTACCTGTATATATCTGGAACTGATTCTTTCCTAATTTCTTAGCCTGAATAAGTGCCATGTCAGCACATCTGTAAAGTTCTTTATATTCTGTCGCATGAGCCGGAAACATTGCAACACCTATTGAACATGAAATCTTCATTTCTCCCACATTAATACGTAGTTTATTTCTCAATATTTCCATTTCGTTATTAAGTTCATCTATTGTCATTCCACGCTTTATAAATACAGCAAATTCGTCTCCACCAAATCTACACGATAAATTTTCTTCTGAAAAAGCACTGTCAAGAATATTGGCCACATTAATTATTGCCTGATCACCCATAATGTGTCCAAGACTATCATTTACTCCCTTAAAATTATCAATATCAATCATAAGGAATATAGCTTCTTTTCCTGAACTGCTCAAGAACAATCTTACCTGTCTTTCAAACTCTTTTCTGTTAAGAAGTCCTGTCATTGTATCAAGTTTAACCTGACCTTCAACAACTCGTAATTTCTGAATTACCTTTTTACGATGCTCTTCAAATAATCTTTCAACCGTATTGTTTAATTCATATTTGTCATATGGTTTAAACAGCATACCATCTGCACCGTTTTTAAATGCAATATCTTTATATACATTTTCATTGTCACCTGTTGTATATAATACCGGAATCTCATCTAATTTATCATTCTTTTTCATTTCATGAAGCAAATGGAACTTATCTTCTTCATTTATATTAGTATCTACAACTGTTAAAATAATGTTATAATAATTCTTCTTTATAAATTGATAAGCTTCTTCTTCATTGTCAAGCTCTACAAATCTATATTCCGTATCCAGATAGTTTCTAAACATTTCACGGTTTCTTTGTAATTCATCCACAAGGACTATCACTTCTGCCTCGCCGTTCTGGTCATCTATTGATAATTTCTTGTACTCTTTATAACTCTTTAAATTAAAAATTGGAATTATATCTTCACTTAATAATTTATTTTTAAATTCCTGTTCAGATATCGGTCTTGAGAAATAATATCCCTGTACAAAATTACATTTTAATCTTCTCAAATACTGAATATGTTCTTCTGTCTCTGCACCTTCGACTACAATTATAAGATTCATCCATTTTGCCAGATTTATTATTGAACTTATAATATTATGGCTATTCTTATTTTTCTGTTCATTCTGAATGAATTTCATATCAAGTTTAATTATATCTATTGGAAGTTCAGCTAAAATATTCAATGATGAATATCCACTTCCAAAGTCATCCATCTCTATAATAAATCCATATTCTTTTAATCTTCTGACTACTTCTAAAATATTTTCAGTATTTTCCATATATGCTGATTCTGTAATTTCTAAGTGTAAGTATGTAGGTGATAGGTTATGTCTTTCAACCATACTTTTAAGAATCTCCGGAAGTCCTTCTTTGTAAATATCTTTTCTTGATACATTGACAGATACCGGAAGAATCTTATTGTGTTCATTCTTCATTTTCTCAATGAATCCACATACATGCTCCCATATATATATATCGAGTTCAGTAATAAATCCATTTTCTTCAAATATCGGAATAAATTCACCCGGCGAAATAAATCCTAATTCCGGATGTTGCCATCTTATAAGTGCCTCTGCTCCAATCATCTTATTAGTCTGAATATCATATTTAGGCTGATAATACACCTTGAAATCCTCATTCATAAGAGATTGTTTCATAGTTTTTGTAATCTGAATATTCTGCTGATTTTTACTCATTAATGCATCGTCATATATGTACACATCATGATCATATGTGAGTTTAGCCTGATTACATGCTGCAATAGCATTATCGCACATAGAATTTATAATGATGCTCTTATCTTCAATATTGTATACACCAAATTTAAAACTTATTTTTGCTTCATAAAATCTCTGATATACCATCTTCGTAGCATATATTAAAGTATTAATTATATTATCGGATTCCTTAGATAAAAAGTAAAAAATATCTGAATGGGCACGGGCAAACAACACATCCTTATTTTCAAATATTCCATTTAGCATCTCAGTATAAAATTTTAAAAGGCTGTCTCCCTCTTTCCATCCAAATGCATCATTAAAATATTTAAATTTTTCTATATCTGACGCAATAATTTGATATTTTTCTTCCGGATTACTTTTTATTATTTCTTTTGCCTTTCTATAAAAAGCCTTTCTGTTATAAGCTCCTGTCAAAGAATCTCTTTCAGCATCTCTAAGTCTGTAAATAGATTCTTTCATATCGATAAGATTATCGATTCTTCTAAGCAATACTTTGATATTATATGGCTTATTTACAAAATCATTAGCGCCTAAAGCCAAGGCCTTCTCTTCCGTTTCATCCGCATCTTTATCTGTTGTTACAATTACAGGTATTTTATTATATTCCGGTTCTTTCTTAAATTCTTCAAGAAATCCATATCCGTCCATAACCGGCATTACAATGTCTAATAAAATTGCAGAAATACGTTCACTGTCTGTTTTTAAAATTTCTAATGCCTCAAGACCATTCTCAGCCCCAATAACAGTATATCTGTCTTCTAATAAGGCTTTAAGAATTTCTCTGTTCATTTCCTGGTCTTCAACAACTAAAACCGTTTTCTTCATATGTCCTCCAGTCATTATTATCTCGCATTTATAATCAATCTATAGTCATTATTATAATTTTTCTAAATTGAATATTAATTTTCCGTTATTCCATATGAATATTATACTACATATACAGTTTTATTCAACAAAACTCAATTACTAATCTGGCAACTTTTTTATTATGCTTTTTATACTTTTTTATTGTTTTTTGAATCATTTTTTAATGTTATTCTTTTTTATTGCACCTTTTCTACACTTTTTATTATATTTATACCTTTTTATATTCCCCTTTCATAGCATATCCATTCATGGTCATACAAAAATATTCTTCCACAATCATTAAATTCCATTTTTTTATATGCTCTCAGTGCGTTAGCGTTATTTGGGCTTACCAGATAATGTACTCCCTTATATTTTCTTTTTTGTAAGTTTTCCATGGCTCCTTGTATCAAATTTCCTGCAAGTCCATTACCTCTATATTCTTCAGCTATTACCAGTCTTGCCAGTTCCCCTGCCGGTTTTAGTTCTTTTGACCAGCATTTCTGTTCTTCTACTAACTTATCATCATCTATTGAAATTGCTGCTATTATCTCATTGTTTTTTTTATTAACTATAACAAAACTATCCCCTCTTAAAATATCATTTTTTATTATTTCTTTTGTTGGATATTCTTCTGTCCATGTACATCCTTTAGTCTTTCTTGCATCAACATACAATTTAAAAACATCCTCTAATCTATTTATATCTCCTGCTTTAAAAATCAAATTTTCTTTCATTTTTTATTTTTAATCCTTTAATTTATCTTAAAACCCATAGATTTTTTATCTGGTCTTTTATATCTTCAAACACCCATTGCTTATTTGAATTTGCTTTACTGTTAGGATCATTAACACTTACTTTTCCATCTTTATATTTAGTTAATACTATAAAATGTCCCTGTGTCGTAAAATCTCCTGGCCCTACTACACATATAATTGGATTACCTACTTCCAAATTATCTTTTACTCTTTGTTCATCTAACGGTATTTCTATAACTTGCATGCCAAGCTGCCTGCCACCTTCTGAAATAAGCGACCATGATGAACCATTTTCTTCATCTGCATATCCATTTTTCATTGCAAAATCTGCAATCATTTTCGGAGTATATTTTATGTTTCCTGTCACATAAACAGCCACCATCGAAAGGCATGTCGGTCCACAGCCTGTAATTCCCATACAATCACCTGCGTATGTATAATAACCCCATCTCTGATCCCATTGCATAAATAGTGGAACCTCTGTAGTTTTCTTATATTTTGAAAAATCAATATCGTATGCTTTTCCCTTTTTTTCAGGATATTTCAAGACAAAATCTTTTGTTTCTTTATTTCTTTCAAATAATTTTTTTATATTTTCCGGATAATCCTCTAAAGTGTAACCATGTTTTTCTGCATAGTTTTTTATTACATCTTTTGCTGATTCCTCTTTTGATTCTTTTATTTTTTTTACATTATTTCCGCCACTATTTCCACCTTCAGATATGTTATTCATATTTTTCTTTAGATAATTAA
Source organism: Eubacterium sp. AF19-12LB (assembly GCF_003479125.1). NCBI lineage: Bacteria > Bacillati > Bacillota > Clostridia > Eubacteriales > Eubacteriaceae > Eubacterium > Eubacterium sp. AF19-12LB. The sequence goes on from NZ_QUGP01000005.1 coordinate 118,180, forward strand.
TTGCAAATGCCAAAACTACTATAAGTACACAGCAAAATGTAAATCTTATATATTTTCTAATTAACATTATTTTTCTTTGTCTTTTTCTTCTTAAGTTCTCTGCTCTTCTTGACATATCGTACCTTCTTTCTGCTTATCTAAATAGTATAATAACAATTTTCGACATTAAAAACATAAATATTTCTTTAAGATTTTTTGAATTTTATAAATATCTTATACATTATTTTAATTCAACTATCCCAAAATTTATTTTTCATCAAAAAGACCTCTGCCACAATGACTATCAATAATTAGTTTTTTTCTAACATATTGATGACATCTAATAATGACAAAGGCCTTTTGTTTTTCTGTTTTTTTCTTAAATTCTATTTTTTCTTCTTATAAGAATATATATTTTAATACGAATAATACTGCAAGAATGTACATCAATGGTTTTACTTCTTTTGCTTTACCGCAAATAGCATTTAATAATACATATGAAATAATTCCGATTGAGATACCTTCTGAGATACTATAGAACAATGGCATTGCAATAATGCAAAGATATGCAGGGATTGCATCTGTCAAATTATCATCTGTAAATTTAATATCTGTTACTGCTCCAAACATAAGGAATCCTACCATAATTAATGCCGGTGCTGTAGCAAATGATGGAATAGTAATAAATAATGGTGAAAGAACAACTGAAACAAGGAATAATAAACCTGTTACTGCTGCTGTCAAACCTGTACGACCACCTTCTGCAACACCTGCTGAAGATTCTACGAATGTTGTTGTTGTTGATGTACCTAAAATAGCACCTGCTGATGTAGCAATAGCGTCTGACATAAGAGCTGGTTTAATGTTAGGAAGCTTTCCATTTTCATCAAGCATTCCAGCCTTTGTACTAACACCAATAATTGTTCCTAATGTATCAAATAAATCAACAAAGAGGAATGCAAATACTACAATAATAAAGTTAACAATTCCTACTGCTTTAAAATCAAGTTTAAAGCACTGTCCAAAAGTTTCTCCTAAAGCTGAAAAATCAAAGCTTACAAAATGTGTTGGAATTACTGAGAAAAAGCTTTCGTTATCAGGAACATAAATCTTTGTAAGTTCACAAATAATTCCTAAAACCCATGTTGAAACGATACCTATTAAGATTGAACCTTTTACTCTCTTAATGTAAAGAATAGCTGTAATAAATACACCGATTACTGCTAATAATGCACAAATTCCTGCTGTATGGAAGTTACTTGTAAAATCTGTAATTGTAACAAGTGTAGATTCTGAATCATTTACTAATCCTGCATTCTGTAATCCGATAAATGCAATAAATAAACCAATACCTACTGATACTGCCTTTTTAAGATTAAGAGGAATAGCATCAAAAATTGCTTCACGTACATTTGTTAATGAAAGAATTATAAATATAATACCTTCTACAAATACCGCAAATAAAGCAATCTGCCATGAATATCCCATTTCTCCACATACTGTGTAAGCAAAGTATGCATTTAATCCAAGACCTGCTGATAAGGCAAATGGAAGATTTGCCATAAATGCCATACACATTGTTCCAACAAATGATGCTATACATGTAGCAATCAAAATAGCCTCTTTGTCCATTCCTGAGGCACTTAAGATGTTAGGGTTTACAGCAAGAATATATGCCATTGTCATAAATGTTGTAATACCCGCAATAACTTCAGTTTTTACAGAAGTATTGTTTTTTTTAAGTTTGAATATTTTTTCTAACATTTTCTCCTTTGTATAGATAACTTGTTTGTCATCTTATACTTCCTTTCTTTATTTTTATTACTATTGTAACCACAAAATTATAACAAAGTTTCACTCTTTTTTCTATATTAATTTTATATGAATAATTGAGGATTTATTATACATGATGTCGAGAAGTCAAAAATCCCCGCATCCAAAGATGCGGAGATTCCTAAATATGTTAATATAACTTAACGTATATTATATTTAATTATGCATTAGCCTTTGCAGCCTTAATAGCTTCTGTAAGCTGTGGTACGATTTTGTTTAAATCACCAACGATACCATAATCAGCTACATCAAAGATAGGAGCATCTTCATCTTTATTGATAGCAATAATAAGATCTGATTCTTCCATACCTGCAACGTGCTGGATTGCTCCAGAAATACCAATTGCGAAGTAAACCTGTGGACGAACTGTCTTACCTGTCTGTCCAACCTGTCTGTCAACTGGTAACCAACCGTTATCTGTAACTGCTCTAGAACATGCAACTGTTCCGTCAAGAGCTTCTGCTAAATCTTCAAGAATCTTGAAGTTTTCTTTGCTTCCAACTCCACGTCCACCAGATACTAAAATCTTAGCGTCCATGATGTTAACTGTTTCAGCAACTTCTTTAACTACATCCATGATTTCAACATATTTGTTGTTAGGTGTAAATCCTGGATTGAATTCAATAACTTCTGCCTTAGCACCTGGCTTTGGTTCAGCCTTCTGCATAACACCTGCACGTACTGTAGCCATCTGAGGACGGTTATCAGGACAAGCGATTGTAGCAATTGTGTTTCCACCAAATGCCGGACGAGTCATTAATAACTGATTGTGTTTCTGTTCCTTACCTGGAATAGCAACTAATGGGAAGTCACCAATTTCAAGTAATGTACAGTCAGCTGTTAAACCTGTTGCAACTCTAGCTGAAACTGTAGGACCTAAATCTCTACCAATTGCTGTTGCACCAACTAACATAATTTCAGGTTTATATTTGTTGATAACTTCTGCTAAAGCATGTGCATATGGTTCTGTTCTATATGTTTCAAGTTCAGGATCATCTACTACGATAACCTTGTCAGCGCCATATTCAGCTAACTGATCTACAAGATTTCCAACGTTTGATCCAAGAAGTACTGCTGTAACTTCTGTATTTAATGGTTTTGCGAGTCTTCCTGCTTCTCCGAGGAGTTCGAACGCGATTGAGCTTAATTCGTTATCTACCTGCTGAGCGAAGACATATACGCCTTTATAATCTTCTAAATTTATATTCTGCATGATTAAATCTCCTCTCTAATTAAATAACGTGCTTTGTTAAAAGCTTATCCATGATGTAATCAACTGCTTCAGCCGGGCTATCTGGAGTAACTTTTTCTCCAGCGCCTTTACGAACTTTATCAGATGCTTTAGCAATCTTTGTAGGTGAACCCTTTAATCCAAGGTCTCCATCTTCTACATCAACAAGATTTGCTCTTCCCCATGTTGTAATTTCTGCATCATAAGCATCAAAAATTCCACCTGGAGTCATATAACGAGGATCATTTAATTCTGAAAGTGCTGTAATTAATACAGGCATCTGAGCTTTAATTACGTGATGTCTGTCTTCATACTGACGTTCTACAATTACGCTATCTCCATCAACCTTAATATCCTGTGCATATGAGATAACAGGAATGTTAAGATGTTCAGCAATCTGTGGTCCAACCTGAGCTGTATCACCATCGATAGCCTGACGTCCTGTAATAATAATATCATAATCAAGGTTTCTGATAGCACCTGCGATTGTTGTTGATGTAGCCCATGTGTCAGCTCCACCTAAAACTCTATCAGTTACTAAGATTCCCTTATCAGCTCCCATAGCCATAGCTTCACGAAGAACTTCTTCAGCCTTTGGAAGACCCATAGTAACTACTGTTACTTCTGCGCCATACTGATCTTTTAATCTAAGTGCTGCTTCAAGACCTGCTTTATCATCAGGGTTCATAATTGTAAGCATTGCACCTCTATCTAATGTACCATCTGGATTGAATTTAACTCCACCCTTTGTATCAGGTACCTGTTTTACACAAACGACAATTTTCACGATAAGTACCTCCTAAATTATTTTAATAAGTTTGCAGAAATTACCATACGCTGAACTTCTGAAGTTCCTTCGTAGATTTCTGTGATCTTAGCATCACGCATCATACGCTCAACGTCATATTCTCTGATATAACCATAACCACCGTGTAACTGAACAGCCTTTGTTGTAACTTCCATTGCAACTTCTGCTGCGTATAATTTAGCCTGAGCTGCTTCTACAGAATATGTCTTCTGTGTTTCTTTAGCCTTAGCTGCCTTGTATACAAGCATCTTAGCAGCTTCTACCTTAGTAGCCATGTCTGCTAACTGGAACTGTGTATTCTGGAACTGTCCGATTGTTCTACCGAACTGTTTTCTTTCTTTTACGTATGCAATAGTTGTTTCTAAAGCACCTTCTGCAAGACCAAGAGCCTGAGCTGCGATACCAATACGTCCACCATCAAGTGTATGCATAGCGATACCGAAACCTTTACCCTGCTTACCAAGTAAGTTTTCTGCTGGAATACGGCAATCTTCAAAGATTAATTCGTATGTTGCTGAACCACGGATACCCATCTTCTTTTCTTTTGTACCAAATGAAAATCCAGGTGTTCCTTTTTCAACGATGAATGCTGAAATTTCTTTCATCATTCTACCACGTTTTTCAACTTTACCTGTAACTGCAATGATGATATAAATATCTGCATATTTACCATTTGTAATAAAACATTTTGAACCATTTAATACCCATTCATTTGTTTCTTTATCGAAAACAGCCTTTGTCTGCTGTCCCTGTGCGTCTGTACCAGCACCTGGTTCTGTTAAACCGAAAGCACCTAATTTTTCACCTTTTGCAAGTGGAACTACGTATTTCTGCTTCTGTTCTTCAGTACCAAATGTCATAATAGGATCGATACAAAGTGATGTATGTGCTGAAACGATAACACCTGTTGTACCACAAACCTTTGATAATTCTTCAACGCACATAGCGTATGTTAAAGGATCACATCCCTGTCCACCATATTCCTTAGGAACTGGGATACCAAGGAAACCATTTTTTGCCATTTTTTCAACTGTCTCTACAGGGAACTGTTCATTTTCATCTGTTTCCTGTGCAAGAGGTTTTACTTCATTTTCGGCAAATTCTTTGAAAAGGCTCTGAGCCATTTCATGTTTCTTACTTAATGTAAAATCCATTATTAAATTCCTCCATGTAAATTAAATAAATATATAAGGGGATACCACTAATCATCGACTAGTGGCACTCCCTAACTCTCATGTATATTGTATTATTTGCTGTAATCGTAGAAACCAACGCCAGTCTTTCTTCCAAGCTTTCCTGCACGTACCATCTTTCTAAGAAGTGTATGTGGACGATACTTTGGATCACCTGTTTCAGCCTGAAGTACTTCCATAATAGCAAGTACAATATCAAGACCTACTAAATCACCTAATGCTAAAGGTCCCATTGGATGAGAAGCACCAAGCTTCATGGCTGTATCGATATCTTCTACTGAAGCGATTCCGTCAGCATAGATTCCGATTGCTTCGTTAATCATTGGGATTAAGATTCTGTTAACAACAAATCCTGGAGCTTCAGCAACTTCTACTGGAGTCTTTCCGATTTCTGTAGCGATTGTCTTAATCTGTTCAACTAATTCCTTAGGTGTGTTTCCACCAGCAATAACTTCAACTAACTTCATTCTGTCAGCTGGGTTGAAGAAATGCATACCAATCATAGGTCTGTCAAGTCCAGCACCGATTTCTGTGATTGATAATGATGATGTATTTGTAGCAAAAATACATTCAGGTTTTACGATGCTCTGTAATTCCTTAAATGTTTCTTTCTTAATTGACATTACTTCTGGAGCAACTTCGATTACTAAATCGCAGTCTGTACAGATGTCTTTTAATCCTGTCTGGATTTTTCCTAAAATTTCAGCACCTTTTTCTGCTGTGATTTTTTCTTTACCAACAAGGAAGTTGATGTTCTTTTCAATTCTTGCCTTTCCTCCATCAGCAAATTCCTGCTTGATGTCACAAAGACGTACTTCATATCCGTCTGTCATTGCAAATGCCTGTGCAATTCCTGCACCCATTGTTCCTGCACCAATAACTCCTACTATCATTGTTTTTCCTCCTAAATGAAAATATAAATATTATCTGAATATAAATTCAGCATTCCGCTTATTTATTTGCAAATGGTACTACCTTTAATTTCTTTTCTTTATCTTTTTCAAGGAAGTTACCCATTCCTGCCTTCTGGTCTTCTGTTTCGAAGCAGCTACCGAATAATTTTTCTTCGATTACGATTGCATCGTCCATACCTACTTCAAGTCCTTCGTTAATTGCCTTCTTGCAAGCTCTGACAGCAATTGGAGCGTTCATAGCGATTCCATTAGCCATCTTCTTAGCTGCATCCATTAATTCTTCTACAGGATATACTGCATTAACAAGACCAATTCTTAAAGCTTCAGCAGCCTTAATGTTTCTTGCTGTATAAATCATCTGTTTAGCCATTCCCGGTCCAACAATTCTTGCAAGTCTCTGTGTTCCACCAAATCCAGGTGTAATTCCAAGACCTACTTCAGGCTGTCCAAAAATTGCATTTTCAGAACAGATTCTAATATCACAGCTCATAGAAATTTCGCATCCACCACCTAATGCAAATCCATTAACAGCAGCGATTACAGGGATTTCTAATGTTTCAATCTTTCTAAATACATCATTTCCCTTTTTACCAAAAGCTTCACCTTCTGCTTTTGTAAGTGTTGACATTTCTCCTATATCTGCACCTGCAACGAATGATTTTTCGCCTGCACCTGTGATAATTAATGCTCTTGTTGTATTAATATCAATTGCATCAATTGTTTCTTCTAATTCAGTAAGTACCTGGCTATTTAAAGCATTAAGTGCCTTTGGACGGTTGATTGTAAGAACACCTACAAATCCTTCCTGTTCATATGTGATAAATTCCATATTTATTCTCCTTAATATAAAAGTCAAAGCAAATAGCATTCTACGCTTTGGGCTATAAAAGTAAAATATTTGTTATATTGAGCCATCTCAAAAAAACAATTTACACTTCAAACAGGTAAGCCCCATCACCGTTATTTCAATATGTGAAAGAGCTCACCTGATTGCTTAAGACGAAATGCATATGTAAAAATTATTAACTTATTCTCTAACAGATTAAAAAGTTATTAACTTCAATTAACAATCCATCATCTGCATTTCATTTATTTTTTATTAGTCACGTTCAACGATTGTAGTACATCCCATACCACCACCGATACATAATGTAGCAAGACCCTTCTTAGCGTCTCTCTTCTGCATCTCGTGAAGTAATGTAACAAGGATACGGCAACCTGAAGCTCCAACAGGATGTCCAAGTGCGATTGCACCACCGTTTACGTTTACTTTGCTCATGTCGAATTTTAAGTCTCTTGCAACTGCTACAGACTGTGCTGCGAAAGCTTCGTTAGCTTCGATTAAGTCCATATCATCGATTGTCATATTAACTTTTGCTAATGCTTTCTTTGTAGAAGCAACAGGTCCAACACCCATGATTGATGGATCAACACCACCAAGTGCTCCTGTTACGAATGTAGCCATTGGTGTAACACCTAATTCTTTAGCTTTTTCTTCGCTCATAACTACAACTGCTGCTGCACCATCATTAATTCCTGATGCATTACCTGCTGTAACTACTCCATCAGGCTTACCTGAGCAGCATCTTAACTTGCTAAGAGTTTCAACTGTTGTTCCAGCTCTTGGTCCTTCATCTGTATCAACGATGATTGTCTGTTTTCTTGTTTTAACTTCAACAGGAACGATTTCATCTTTGAATTTTCCTTCAGCCATAGCCTTTTCACATTTCTGCTGTGAGTTAGCTGAGAATTCATCTAATTCTTCTCTTGTAAGTCCCCACTGATCAGCTACGTTTTCAGCTGTAATCATCATATGGTAATTGTTAAATGCATCTGTTAAAGCATCATTAACCATTGTATCAACAACTGTTCCGTTGTTCATTCTGTAACCAAATCTAGCCTGTGGTAAAGCATATGGTGCCATTGACATGTTTTCCATACCACCTGCAACTACGATATCAGCATCTCCTGCCTGAATCATCTGTGCTGCCATATTTACACAGTTAAGACCTGAACCACAAACAACGTTAACTGTTACAGCTGGTGTTTCAATTGGAAGTCCTGCCTTAAGTGCTGCCTGACGTGCAACGTTCTGTCCAAGACCTGCCTGGATAACACATCCCATATATACGTGATCAACCTGATCAGCTGGAACGCCTGCTCTGTTAAGAGCTTCCTTAATAACGATAGAACCTAAAACAGGTGCTGGAGTTGTGCTTAAAGCTCCACCCATTTTACCAATAGCTGTACGGCATGCGCCTGCAATAACTACTTTCTTTGACATGATAAATATCCTCCATATAAAATAATTTAATTACGCGTCGCTTTTGTAATATATATTCTAAGTAATCCCTTACGACACACTCTTGTTCAATGATAACATAGGCCAATATATCTTGCAATAAACCGCATTTAAAATATATGTAAAATTTGTGTGAATACCATTAATTCACGCAGTTATCCCTATGTCCACTGAGATTGTTATAATTTTAACAAATTATATTTTCTTTGTCTAGTGAAATATAAAAAATTAGGTGAAAAATATCGAATTTTTAAATAATTAAAGGAAAAACATTTCTATAGTTTATAAAATTTACATTCCTTTAATTCTAAGCCAAATTAGTTTACCATATCTATTATCTTTTTTCATTTTCTTAATTAATTTATTTCTAAAATTAATATAAATAAAATATACTTTTTTCTCATCTTCACTTTCTATCTTTTTATCAGAAAATTTTTCTTCCAAAGCCTTTTTGTATAACCAGTTCCACTCTTCTTTATTCACAATATCCAACTCATTCATTATATATTCAAATTCATCATATTCAATTGTCTGTTTATTCAAATTATTCTTCTTGTTTATATTTGATTCTTCTCTGTTTCCTTTATTTAAACTTCTAGCCTTCACATTTATTGGATTTGCACCACTTAATGTTTTTCTTTTTAAATTATTTTTGCCTGCGCACATTCTTCTTCCAACGCAATAAAGATAAGTATACGCTTCAACAGCAGACATATTTCTGCATTTTCGTAATTTTTTCTTCTTTAATGCATTAAATTCGACAAATAAAATCACGACTGCAATTATAACTAGCAACATAATGCCAACCATCACTTTTCTATTTTCGTTTATGTTTGTATTATCACTATTTTTAGTGTCACTCTCATTTGAATTTTCTAAATCAGTATTTTTATTTTCATTGCTTTGTGTCTCATTAGCCTGTGTCTGTGAAGTTGTTGCTTCTACAATTTTATTAGTTAAATTTTCAGTCTCTTTTTCTTCCGGGCTATTAACAGATTCAGCTTCAGTTAAGGATGTGTCAGCTATTGTATGATCTTTAACAACCCACCCGATATATGAATTCAACACTTCTGTCCATGCATGCGCCATCTTATCTGTCACAACTGCCGTATAATGTCCATTTTTATCTCTTTCAAATGCACTCGATGGGATTGCGAATCCTTCCACATATCTTGCTGGAATTCCACACATTCTATACATTAATGTTGCAGTTGTAGCAAAATGAACACAAAATCCTTTTCTGCTCTCTGTCAAAAAATACTCTGATACATCCTGCCCTGACGGAGTCTTTCCCGGCATTAAAGTATATTTAAATCCATTTGAAAATAATTTATCAATATTACTTGATACATCATCTATATTGTCAGAATATATCTTACTTTTATATTCTCTTATTTTACTCAATTTGTCCGGAATCTGCTCATCTACAATTTTCGCCACTTTGTTTTCATAAATTTTCCAGTCTTCAAAATCACTACCATAATCCATCTCATCTAATGCCATAGCATCTTCCATTGGAAAATAATTATATTTCTGATATGTTTTTGAATTCTCTCCACTTATAAAATTTAGATTTCCATGTCCATTCACCGTATCATCATCTGTGACTTTTGCATAATATGGCACAAATGCAATATTCTTACATTCTGTAAAAACATCTAATGTTGCAATTTGTAATGCTGCCGGCACTCTTGAATGATTTATTCTATTGTAGGTTTCACCATATATTCTTTTTCGGTTGTCAGCTTCTTTCATCAATCTATAGCCACTAGAATCTTTTTCTAAATCAGATAAACTAAACTCACTCCATTTATTGTTTTTATAAGTTTCACCCACAAAATTTTTAATATAAAACGTTCCCTCTGGCATTTGAGTTAATGTTACTTTAAGCATTTTTGTTCCCGTAATTGTACGTTCACTACTATTATTCAAATTACCATTCAAAACTATTTTATCATTTCTAAACGGTCCTCCAAAAAACGATAATATCTGTGTAGGTAATTCTTTAAGTTGAAAATTTTGAATACTGGATTTTACCTCAATATATTTAAGTTCATTTATTTTTTTATTTTCCTTAATATATGGTCTCATTCCAAAAGCCAAACACATAAGAACAGTTAAAACTATCCCTCCGGCAACTATGCTCCCAATTGCATTTCCATGTTTTTTCAAAACAAAATATAATCTATATACCATTACTCCGCCAATTATAAATAAGCAGTTTTCAGTTGATGGGAATGCTCCAACAGTACATGTTAATGCAATAGGAATTACCATAAATAAAGTAACCACGAAAAATCCTTTTTCCTTTTTTGTAATTAAGACAAATGTAATCGAAATCACAAAAATCACTAATGTTACAATAACCCAAAATTCCCAGTTATCATTTACATTAGTTATTTCTTTTAATGACAAATATTTATTAATTCCTATTTTATTTAAATTTGAATACTCAAGGATATAATTTGAATTTAAAATATTATTATATTTTTTATAAATAGAATAATAGGCTTCAGAAATAGGCGAAATACCTCTTATAAGATGAGCACATGCAACTTCAGGATTTTCGAAAGTCCATGTAACTAAAGTTACACAACTCATTCCCCCAATTATAAGTATCCATTTGTAAATATATTTAAAACAATATACAAATATATACGCAATAATTAATGTTATTGATACAGTTAATATCAATCTTTTTATATTTGCATTTATTTTAAATTCGTAAAAAATTGTATTAAATAAAGTCACAATTAAAAAAGCTAAAATACAGATTTTAACACCAACATCTAGTATGCTTTTATTATTCCAACCCTTCAATGCATTTTTCTCCATAATTTTATATAAGCCTTTCAACGAAATTTGCTAATTTTAAAATTAGTAATAAACTATTTTACTATTTTATTTTAAAACATAATTCAGACAATTTTATTAATATAAATTTGTTTTTTATACTTCAAAATATAATTTTTTCCATTGTATTTTATTTTTGTTTTTCGTTATTCTAAGTTCACTATCATTAATTTTTATAATTCCATTAGATTTCATTTCTATGACAGTGCTATAGTTTTCTTTTTCTAATTTATCATTTAATGCATAACTATTTTCTTCCTGCAGTTTGTGTACATCTGTAATCAATATTTCGTTTAGCATTTGGTATAAATTTTCCAATGATGTTATCTTAAAATTAACTGTTTTCAATCTTTGTCCGTCATACCATGAAACCACATTGTTGCATTTTTCCTGAAGCAGTGAAAATGAAATATCGGTTGCAATTTCTATTGATTCAATTATGCTTTTTTTATCTTTGCTATTGCCACAGAAATCAACCCATATCAACACTGCACACCCTTCAGGTTTTCCCCTTTCTTTAACAAGAAGCTTGTCATTTTTTGCTGATAGTTTCCAATGTATATCATGTATTGAGTCCTGTTCTCTATATTCTCTTATCTGATAAGTTTCTAACGGGTCATCTCCTGATTCATATGTAGAATAATAGTCCGCCTCAGTTATAAATTTTCTTGTACTTTGTTTTACCTCTACATTTACAAGTTTTAATTCCGGATATATTAATATATTTTCTTTCTCTTCGACTTTTTTCTTTAAAGAAAAAATGCCAAACCAATCTAGTACTTCATAACTGTCAAATGAGATAATTACGCTTCCGAACTGGTTAAACTCAACGTCATAATATATTTCATTCTTATTTTTTCCATTTGTTTTCCCACGTAATTTTATCTTTTTACTTTTTCCCGTAAATCTGTTTTTGACAGCTATATTTAGCACAATATTTACCGAAGGAATAAATGCTTTACTGCTTGTTTCAAATAATATTGAACATTTTTCATTTTTTTCTACAACAGGCTGCAAATTTTTCATTTGTACATTTACAAATAATTTGCACAAATTTATATAAATAACAGAAACCGGTAAATACACTATCTCCATAACAAGCATCATTCCTACTATCTCATCATCGTATAAGAAAAATAATATTATCGTAAGTAGAATCAAAATAATATACTCTATTAATCTTTTTATCATAGCGTCCTCTCTACTTATTTCTAACAATTGGTGCTTTAACCTGTGCCACTATTTTCTTTGTAATGCTTTCTTTTTTTACATTTCCTACTTTTGCTTTTGTGCTTAATGTAATTCGATGTAATGCAACCGGCTCAAATGCATTGCTTACATCCTGAGGAATAACATAATTTCTTTTGTCCATCCATGCTAATGCCCTGCTCATACCTGCAAGTGCAACTGTTCCTCTTGGACTTAAGCCTGCTTTAAGTAATTCATCTTCTCTCGTTGCTTTTGCAATCCTTGCAATATAATCAAATACTAAATCATGTATATAAATATCATTTATTTCATTTTGCATTGCAATAATATCTTCTGCAGTACAAACCTGTCTTACATTTTCTATTGGATTTCCTTTTTGTCTTCTTTTTAAAATTTCTACTTCCTCATCAACTGACGGATACCCCATGTGAATGCAAATCATAAATCTGTCTAATTGAGAATCCGGCAACGGTTGTGTACCCGCTGAGCCTTCCGGATTTTCTGTTGCAATTACAACAAATGGTTTCCCCGGACTTCTTGTAACACCATCTACTGTTATCTGTTTTTCTTCCATTACCTCTAATAACGCTGCCTGTGTTTTCGGTGATGTTCTATTTATTTCATCCGCCAAAAATAAATTACACATCAAAGCTCCTGACTGATATTTAAATAATTTTGTTTCGTTATCATAAATTGAAAAACCTACCAAATCTGACGGCATAATATCCGTAGTAAACTGTATTCTTTTCTTTGATATTCCCATTGCTTTTGCAAATGATAAAGCCATTGTTGTTTTTCCTACTCCAGGCATATCTTCTATCAAAATATGTCCACCGGCTAAAATTGCCGCAAATATATTATCTATTGCATCATCTTTGCCAACAACCGCCTGTTTTACCTGATTTAAAATTTCGCTTGCTTTGTCGTATAAATTTTCCATAAAACCCTCCTAATTTTTTATTTTAAGATTTAAACAATTAATTTGCAGTTCTACATTATTATGCTTTCTGCAAATTTTAATATAATGCCCAACAAGGCTCCAATACATATAATGATTACCGGATTTTTCTTTTTTATCGCCATAACTGCTGACGTAATAACTATTATTAATGATATAAGATTATCCGATGTTAATATTTTTGAAACTGAGTTTCCAACGGTAAATACATTTCCTGCAACAGATAAAACCGCTGCTCCGACAAGTCCTACGACTGCCGGTTTTATTCCGTTCATCACTGCAACAACGACTTTATTATCTTTAAATTTTTTATAAGCTCTTGCGACAAGAATAATAACTATGAATGATGGTAATGCTACTGCAAATGTACTGCAGATTGCTCCTGGTATTCCTGCGACCTCATATCCAACATAAGTTGACATATTAATTGCAAGCGGTCCTGGTGTAGTTTCGCTGATTGCAATAAAATCTACCATTTGCTTTGTGTCCATCCATTTGTTGCTAAGTACAAGTTCCTGTATCATGGGAATCATTGCATATCCGCCACCAAAGGTAAAAAGACCAATTTTGAAAAAGTTAATAAATAAATTTAAATATATCATTTATCTTCCCCTTTCCATGGTTTTGAATACACTATTCCTAATATTGCTGCTATTATAAGTACCATTATTGCATTAGCATTAAAAAATGCAACCAACAACAATGCCAGTCCCATTATTATATAAGCAAATACACTTTTATTGCATCCACGATAAACAACTCCTATCGCTTTTACAACTAATACTAAAACCGCAGCTCTTATTCCAACAAAAGCGTATTTTACAAGCATCATATCACTTATTTGTCTCATACACATAGCTATAATTGTTATTGCACAAAATGATGGAACAATCACTCCTAATGTAGCCATTATTGCTCCCGGCACTCCTGCGATTTTACTTCCTACAAATGTAGCAAGATTCACCATTATCGGTCCCGGAGTTGCTTCTGAAATTGCAACCATATCTGTCATTTCTTCTTCTGTAATCCACTTTTTCTGTTGAACCATGGAACGTTCAATCATAGGTAACATCGCATATCCACCACCAAAAGTAAACGCTCCAATTTTCATAAATGTTTTAAATATAGCAATACATTTGTCTTTATTTTGCATAATTTTCTATCTTCTCAGGTTACAACCTGTCACTCCTATTCTTTCGTAATTTAATTTTTATCAAAACTTCAAATTCTTACTATTGTATTCATACTTTGCTGTTGCAACTTAAGTATATAATTAATCAAATTAATTATCAAGAAATAAAGTGGTCATTTAAAATCAAAAATGCAGCTGCAAACACTCGTCCACAACTGCATCTTTTAACTTGTATATTATTTTTTAGATTATATACTTTTATTTAATTTCGTATAACCATCCTTCAGGAGCTTCAATTCTTCCCATCTGAATTCCTGTTAATGTATCGTATAATTTCTTAGTAATAGGTCCCATTTCTTCCATTCCACTTGGGAAACAGATTTCCTTACCATGGTCATTAATCTTTCCTACAGGTGAGATTACTGCTGCTGTACCACAAAGACCACATTCTGCAAAATCTTTTACTTCATCAAAATATACTTCTCTTTCTTCAACTTTAAGCCCTAAATAATGTTCTGCAACATACATTAATGAACGTCTTGTGATTGAAGGAAGAATACTGTTTGACTTAGGAGTAACTACTGTGTTGTCTTTTGTAACAAATATAAAGTTAGCTCCACCTGTTTCTTCAACCTTTGTTCTTGTTGCTGCATCTAAGTACATATTTTCGTCAAATCCTTCTGCATGGGCTGTAACGATTGCATGTAAACTCATAGCATAGTTAAGTCCGGCTTTGATATGACCTGTACCATGAGGTGCTGCTCTGTCAAAATCACTTACTTTGATTGTGATAGGCTTTGCGCCACCTTTGAAGTATGGTCCAACAGGTGTTGTAAATACTCTGAACTGATATTCTTCAGCCGGTTTTACACCAATAACTGATGAGCTTCCAAACATATAAGGTCTGATATACAATGTAGCACCTGAACCATATGGTGGTACATAATCTAAATTAGCCTTTACTGTTTCTTCAATTGCTTTTACAAATCTATCCTGAGGGAAGACCGGCATTTCAAGTCTCTTTGCTGAGTCTTCCATTCTCTTTGCATTTAAATCAGGTCTGAATATTACTACACGACCATCTTCTGTTGTGTAAGCTTTCATTCCTTCAAAACATGTCTGTGCATACTGTAATACACCAGCACATTCACTGATAACAACTGTTGCATCATCAGTTAACTGACCATCATCCCATTTACCATCTTTAAAATTTGAGACAAATCTCTTTTCTGTCTGAACATAACCAAAACCTAAATTTGACCAATCAATATTCTTCTTGTCCATATTTTTTTCCTCCGATTTATCTGTGTAATACTATCAGTAAGGATTGGTGCCCTGCAAAAGGCAAGTTATCTCTGATTGCTATTGCACTTTATTTAGTCTCGTATATACTTTACTCGACCCATAAGATAAATTTTACTCACAAATTATTTCAATGTCAACATTTGAATACTCATAAGACTAAATTTATTTTTATAATTTTGTCAAAAGCCCTTTAACTCTATGTTTGTTCTAAAACATCCTTGATTTTATTTAATATTTTATTTTGATTTTTCTGTATAGATATATTGATTATATTTAATATTACTGCATGACTAATTTCTGCAATACAATTATACAAATTATAATTCCTTTACGAGACACAAATTTAATTCATCGTCATTACAGCAATTTTCATTTAGTCCCAATACCTTTTTTCTGTATATGTCATTTTCCTAATTTCAATTTTTTTCATTATTTTTATACACCTTTACCCACAAAACTATTTTCACCTTCACCACCGGTAACATACATAAGAGCCTTATCTATTTCCCTAGACCACAATTGCCAATTATGTTCGCCGTGAGATAAATTGTAATAACATTTTACATGTAATTCTTTTAAATAATTAACAAATTCAGTGTTAATCTGTCTAAGTTCTTCTTCCCTGCCACATGAAATGTAAAAGAAAGGTAATTTTTTGCCTTTCTTTAATTTCTCTTCAATTACATATTTGTAATTTTCACTAAAATTACCCGGAACTGATTTTTCCTTAAAGACCTTATCAAACATTTGTAATTTGTAATAACCAAATTTTCCTTTATTAAGTTCATTGACTGATTTTTCATATAGGCATGCCGAAGATAAACCTATTACGGTGCCAAATGTATCACAATATTTTGCACCGTTTCTTATTGCACCATATCCTCCCATTGAGAATCCTGCAATAATGGTGTGTTCCCTGTCCATTGGAAGACTGAATTGCTTTCTCATTCTCTCAAGAAGTTCTGTGCCTACAAATTTTCCATAATTTCCAAATGCTACTCCATGATCTATGTAAAAACTGTTTCCGCAGCTTGGAATTATAAATGCTACTTTATATCTATCAGCCATTCCCTGCACATCCATATTACTAACACAATTATTAGCATCACTTAACACTCCATGCAAAAAAATCATTACATATTCAGGCTTATTATTACAAGGCATAACTAGTTTGACTGTTGTGGGATGCATTAGTGATTGAGACATAAAATTATAATCAATAATTGCCATCTTTTTTCCTCTTTATATTAAACAAGCCAAGTTCAATTATTTTTATTTTTCATAAAAATAATTCGCTTGGCTCTTTTTGTTTTCCTTTTTCCTATTTTGTTATTTTAAATTACTGTAAACGCTTAATCATTTCAACTAAAGTATCTACATTCTGGAAGTTTTCTTCTGTCTTTTCTTCCATTGTGATTTCGATATCAAACTTATCTTCAAGTTCAGCAATTAATGCGATGATATCCATAGAGTCAAGATCTTCTGCAATATTTAGGTCTTCATCTTCAGCGTCAATTGCTGGATTAATCATTGCTAAAATTTCAATAACTTCATCTCTCATTTCATCTTCCTCCTCATGGCAATTTTTTATATACATATATATCTATCACATATTTGTTACTTATTCAATTCTTTTAATTTTTTTCTTATAATTTTTCCATTAAAAGTTCTTGGAATTTCATCTATAACTTCAAAAACTTTTGGAACTTTAAACGCTTCAAGCTTATTTAGCATAAATTTTGCAATTTCTTTCTGATCAAATTCGCATCCTTCATTCATTACGACAAAAAGTTTTGGTGCTTCACCTGTAATTTCATCTTTAATAGGAATACATGCGCAATCTTTGATTTTTTCATGCGTTACAACAACTTCTTCTATTTCCGTAGGAGCAATCTTTAGTCCACCCATGTTAATAACATCTCCTTTTCTGCCAAGAAGATATACGAGTCCATCATCTCCAACATATCCTAAATCATTTGTATAAATATTTCCATTCTCCAATGCCTCTTTTGTAATTTCAGGTTCTTTGTAATATCCACGCATATTCATGTCACCTTTAAATGCCATGTATCCCGGATTTTTAAATGATGCTTCAATCTCGTTTCTATTTTCATCCACAAAGAAAATTGTAGTATTAACTGTAGTTCTTCCGATACAGTTTTTCTTATCAGCATATTTATTAAATTCAAGGATTACTGTACACCCTGATTCTGTAGCACCATATGTGTTGTAAAGTCTTACAGTAGGAAACATCTTAGTTAATAATTCCTTATCTGCTTCTGACAATGGTGCTGAACCCATTTGAATATAATTAAACTGACTGTCATATGTTGCAAATCTATCTTTTGCAAATTTTAAAACCATATCTAATATTGCAGGAACAAATGTAATAGCTGTAATTTTATAATTATCAAGCAGCTTAAAGAAATCTTCCACAAATACAAAACCATCTGTCAAAATGGCTGTACTTCCATTGTACATTGCTCCATAAAATCTTCTAATTGCTAAAGAATGATTAATCGGAGTTGAAAGCAATTCCACCTCATCTTTGCCCATTTCAACGCTGTCTATAACATTTTGTGCAATAGCAATATCTGTCTTAAATGTAACTTCTATTCCTTTTGATTTTCCTGTTGTACCTGTTGTAAATAAAATCTCGGCCAACTGATTCGACTTAGGCATTTCAAATGTTTCTATTGGGCTTGTCTTATCCGTCACAATTTTAAGCAATTCTTTTAAGCTTATATTTTTCACATTTTCATTATTCACAGGTTTTTCTGCCACATAAACATCTGCCTCAACAAACTTCATAATTTCAAGAATTCTATCATCTTTTACTGCTTTTTCAAGAGGAAGATATGCAGCTCCTGCTAACTGTATTCCAAGTGCTGCCACAAGATATTCCACCTTCTGAACTCCTCTTATTACGACGATGGAATCCTTTCTTACTCCACTATTTTTCAAATATGTCGCTGCCCTTTGAATCATATCCCAAAATTCGCTGTAGGTTGCTGATTTTTTCTTATCCCCGGCACATAATTTATCAGGAGTTTCTTTCGCATGTATCTTTATTGCTTCTAAAATTGATGCTACTTCATTATTCATTATTGCTTTCTCCTCATATTGATTCTGATCATTTTTCTTTATTTTCCTCTGTTAATGCATTATTCAAATGCTCCCACAATTCTCCGTATCCTTCGCTTGCAGGTGTTACAGGTTTAGAAATCGGATTATCCATTTTTTCCTTAATTGTTCCATTTTTAGACATAACCATAATTTTGTTTCCAAGAGAAATTGCCTCCTGAATATTATGTGTGATAAAAATTACAGTCATTTTTTCCTTTTCTTTAATATGAAGTAATTCCGACTGCATTTTATTTCTTGTCATGGCATCTAAGCTTGCAAATGGTTCATCCATTAATATAATCTTAGAACCTAACGCAAGTCCTTTTGCAATTGCTACACGCTGTTTCATACCACCACTTAACTGGTGTGGATAATAGTCTTTATACTGTAACAAATTAACTTTATCTAAATACTTTTCAGCTCTCTTTTTTCTTTCTTCCTTATCCTTCATTCCACCTACTTTAAGTGGGTATGTTATATTTCCTAAAACTGTTTTCCACGGAAATAACTGATTAAAATCCTGAAAAACCATAATTCTGTCAGGTCCCGGTTTTGTAACTTTTTCTCCGCTAACTTCAATCGTTCCTTCGTATCCTTCAAATCCCGCTATGCATCTAATCATTGTTGATTTTCCGCATCCTGACGGTCCTAATATACATAAGAAATCCTCTTCATTTAAATCTAAATCAATTCCTTTTAAAATTACATTTTGTGAATTATCGTACTGTTTTACCAAATTTCTGATTTTTAAAATATTCTTATCCATTATCTTGACATCCCCCATTTCTTAAATGTGTGATTCTCAATAGTTCTAAATACTCCGTATTCAACAACTAAACCAATTAAAATGATAACTAAAATTGTTGCAAATACTCCGGCAATATCCATATTTGTTCTTCTATCTGTAATGTAGTAACCAATTCCTTTTGAACCGCCACTTCCAAAAAGCATTTCTGCACTTATTAAACCTCTCCATGCTCTTGCCCATCCCATTTTTATACCCGAGAAAATCCTCGAAAGAGCTGCCGGCAAAAATACACCAAATACTAATCTTACAGGACTAAGTCCAATGTTTTCTCCTACTTCCAAATATAATTTTGGAACTGCATTAAAGCCATCTATAATACTTCTTGACATCGGCCATACAACTGAATGAATTACGATAAATATAATTGATGCATCTCCAATTCCTAACCAAAGAATTGCAATTGGTGTCAACGCAATACCCGGAATCAGGTCAAACATTGATACAATCATATTGTAAATAGCATAAAATGTATCACTTACAACTGCTAAACTTGAAAAAATAAGTGCCAATATTACACCTATTAAAAGACCTTTTAACATAAGCTGCATTGAATGTGCAACCATGGCTCCAAACCCATTTACCGTAAACGCATTCATAAATGCTTTACCCACACTTCTAAGTTCAGGGAATAAAAGTGTCTTACCACTTGGTTCAATCACGTTATAGTAATACAATTCCCACACTGTAAAAACTGCAACTATAAATACTAACTGTGCAATTAATCTCTTTGTATTTTTCTTCACTGTTTTTCCTGTTCCTTTCTACTTTCTTATGCTTTTATCCATATACGGTTTTCCCATT
Organism: Eubacterium sp. AF19-12LB; assembly: GCF_003479125.1. Taxonomy (NCBI): domain Bacteria; kingdom Bacillati; phylum Bacillota; class Clostridia; order Eubacteriales; family Eubacteriaceae; genus Eubacterium; species Eubacterium sp. AF19-12LB. The sequence continues at coordinate 138,632 of NZ_QUGP01000005.1, forward strand.
TATTCACACAAAAATACTACTAAGTCGTATTCACACCACTTAGCAGTATTTTTATTTATATGGTTACTAAATTTTTCTACTCATTATTAGTTTCTTTTATTAATATTAATTTCCTTTTACATTGTCAAATGCAATTTCACTTATATCTTTTGGACCATTTTCAAGAAATCCTGCTTCTACCATAAAGTCTGCTAAATCCATAATTCCCTGAAGTTGTGTTGTATAACTTGAAGCCGGATCATTCATCCATGAAAGAATTTCATCTGCTGTTGCATCATATCCATCTGACAATATTTCAGCTGTTTCCTGTGGATTTTCCTTAATGTATTCCATTGCTTCTTCCATTGCATCACAAACTGCCTGATATAATTCAGGTTTATTTTCTTTTAACTTATTTGAAGCAACACCTACAATAAATGTATTTCCATTAGGCCATACATCTTCACCTATTTCAATTTTATGAACATTATCCGCTGCTTCTTCCATAAAATTATATGGAGAAATTACCATGTGACATTGGACTGCACCACTTAATAATGATGTATATCCATCTGCATTTGATAAAACCGTAAGTTTTCCGTCTAGTGCATGTGCATCTCCAAGATATGCCTTAGCCGCCATTGCTAACAAAATATGTGGATGACTGTTCAATCCTGTAATTGCTATCTGATCCTGAGCTGTAATATCTTTTAATGAATTTATATCATCCTGATTTGTTAAAATACCATATGGCTGTGATGAAATTCCCGCAAAAATCTTTCCCGGAATTCCTGCTTTAATACCTGTAATCGCAGGAGCTGCTCCCATACAACCAATATCAACTGAGCCTGATGTTAAACCTTCATTAATAGCTGCACCATTTGCAAGCATCTGCCAGTCAATATTCACTTCTCCGTCATAATGTTTCTCAATAAGTTTTTGATTCATCATTACCAGTATCGGTGCGTATGCAATACTTGACTGATATGCTATTGTGATTTTTTCTTTACCGTTATCTTTCTTACTTTCTGTATTGTCTGAACTGCTTCCACACGCTGTAAATGTTACTGCCAATATCATTGACATAATCAATGTCACAATTTTTTTCTTCATTTCCATGCTCCTTTATGTTTCATTTTGTAAAATGTTTAATTTTCTCTTTTTTGTTACTTATTTTTTATTTTTCAACTATTATTAATAACAAGCTAAAATATTTAAACAGGCTAGTCTTATTCAACTTTGTTATTTAAACAATTTAATTTCCTTCCACATTATCAAATGCTATTTCACTTATGCTTTCAGGTCCTTTATCGAGGAAATCTTCTTCTACCATAAAGTCAGATAACTTCATAACGCCCTGAAGCTTTGTTGAAAATACTGACGCATCATCAGTTAACCAAGATACAATTTCTTCCTGCGATGCATCGTAATAATCTTTTAAAATATCTGCTGTTTTTTCAGGATTATCATTTATAAATTCAATTGCTTCATCCATTGCCTTACAAACTGCTTCATATAACTTTGGTCTTTCTTCTTTTAATTTTTCTGTTGCAACACCTACAATAGTTGTATCTCCTACAGGCCATACACTTTCATCAACCTCAATCTGATGAATTCCCTCTTTGTTTTGTTCCATAAAGCAATACGGTGACATTATCATGTGACACTGAACTGCACCACTTACTAATGATGTATATCCGTCTGCATTTGGCTGTGCTACAAGGTTAGCATCCAATGCATGAGCATCCCCAAGATAAGCCTTAGCTGCCATTGCCAAAACTATATGTGGCTGGCTGTTAATTCCTGTAATAGCTATCTGGTCTTCCTTTGTTATATCCTTTAAAGTCTTAATTTCTTCTTTATTTGTTGATATTCTATAAGGCTGTGATGACATTCCTGCAAAAATCTTATATGGTGCACCTGCTTTAGCCCCTGTAATTGCAACTCCTGTTCCTATTGCTCCTACATCAACTGTATTAGAAGTTAATCCTTCGCTGATTGCTGCTCCACCCGAAAGCAACTGCCAATCAATATCAACATTTCCATCATAATTCTTTTCAATAAGTTTCTGATCCTTCATTACTAAAATTGGTGCATAAGCAATTCCTGACTGATATGCAACTTTTAAAGATTCAGTACTATCCTTTCCCTGCTTATCGTTGTTCTTTCCTCCACAAGCTGTTAATGATACTACCATTGCAGCTATCATAGCTAATGCTATAACCTTTTTTCTCATTTTCTTCTCCTTCTCGAGTCGAGTTATTACTTTTTAGTTATATGTATTATAACTTTATTTTTAAATTACCAAATCATTATAACACTTATAATCAAAAAAGCAACAGGAAATTAAAAAAGTTTTTTGTTTAACTTTTCCAATTTTCTGTTGCTTTATATTTTTATAAAATGATATTGAGGTCAAAAGCCTCAACTTTGATGCCTACGGATTGTTCCCCACAATCCTACCCAATCATAAAATCCCTTTAGAATTAATTCTGTGCCACTAATTTCATAAATCCCTGTTCATCTATTATTTCAACACCAAGTTCCTTTGCCTTTTTATTTTTTGATGAATTTGAATTTATATCATTATTAATCAAATAATTTGTCTTTCCTGTAACACTACCTGTTACTTTTCCACCTCTGTCTTCAATAAACTTTTTAAGCTCATTTCTATTTGCAAATTCATTTACAGTTCCTGTTATAACAAACGTTTTTCCTTCAAGTACCTGTTCATCATTGCTTTGCTCAATATAAAGTTCAACCTCTAATAATAAATTATTAAGCTTTCTATTGTTTTCTTCATCTGCAAAATATTCAACAAACTTCTTTGCCATAATCTCTCCAACTCTATCAATAGCCACAAGTTCTTCAACTGTTGCATTTCTGATTTTGTCGATAGAATCTAACTGCTTACAAATCATCTTTGCATTTGAAATTCCTATATTAGCAATTCCAAGACTATAGATAAACGAAGGAAGAGTTACTCTTCTGGATTTTTCAACTGCTGCTGTTATATTATTATATGATTTTTCACCAAATCCTTTTTTATTTACTATTTCCTCTTTAAATCTGTCTAAGTGGAAAATGTCAGCAAATTCTTTAATATAACCTTCATCTATAAATTTTTCCAAAGTTTCTTCTGATAGTCCTTCTATATTCATTGCATCTCTTGATACAAAATGAGAAAATGCCTTAACATGTTTTGCAGGGCATTTAGGATTGTCACAATACAAAGTCTTAATTCCGTTTTCATTCTTTATTATTGTATTGCCCATACATACAGGACATTTGTCAGGAATTTCTACATTTCCACTTTTTGTAAGATTTTCTGCAATCTGCGGGATAATCATATTTGCTTTATAAACTAAAATACTATCACCCACACCAAGTTCAAGTTCTTCCATAATACTTACATTATGAACACTTGCCCTGCTAACAGTTGTCCCTTCAAGTTCAACAGGTTCAAACACAGCCACAGGATTTATAAGACCTGTTCTGCTTGCACTCCATTCAATGTATTTTAATTTTGTTTCTGCCTGCTCATCTGCCCATTTGAATGCTATTCCATTTCTAGGAAATTTTGCTGTCGAGCCAAGAGATGCTCCATAAGCTAAATCATCATACATTAATACAAGTCCATCTGATGGAACATCAAATGTCTTTATTTTTTCTGCAAAATATTCTACAGCCTGCTGCATATTTGCTTCAGTTACCTCTTTATGTTCTACAACCTGAAATCCCTGTTCTTCAAGCCATTTCATCTGGTTTGCCATAGAATTTCCAAAATCTACTCCCGGAGCACTAATCAGGGCAAATGCAAAAAAGTTTACATTTCTTTTTGCAGTTATCTCATTGTTAAGCTGACGTACTGAGCCCGAGCATAAATTTCTGGGATTTTTATATTTTGCATCCGCATCCTCTATTGTGGCATTTATTTTTTTAAAATCCGAATACTTAATTACCGCTTCTCCTCTTAGCACAAGCTGTCCCTTATATGAAATATTAATTGGAATATTTTTAAATGTTTTAGCATTATTTGTAATTACTTCTCCTACAATACCATTTCCTCTTGTAACTGCCTTTTCAAGAGTTCCGTTATTGTATGTTAAAACTACAGTAAGTCCGTCTAGTTTCCATGACAAAAGTGCTTTTCTTTCTCCTGCAAATGAAGCAAGTGTTGCTACATCCTTTGTCTTATCAAGAGATAACATAGGACTTTCATGTGTTTCTTTTTGTAATTCACTAATAACCTCGTAACCTACATTTACAGTAGGGCTATTTGCCAATACAATGCCTGTTTCCTTTTCAAGTTCTACTAATTCATCGTATAACCTGTCATATTCAATATTAGGCATAATTTCTCTGCTCTCCTGATAATATGCCTTTGAAGCTTCGTTTAAAAGCTCAACTAACTCCTTTATTCTATCTAACTGCGCCATTTTATTTACCTTTCAAAATTATTTATAATTTTTATTTTCTAAAACTTTCTGCCATTGTTTCAAATTCTTCTTTTGTCACATCTCTATAACTTCCAATTGGAAGATTTCCTAACTCGATGTTCATTATACGGATGCGCTTTAATTTTACAACCCTATAACCTAATGCCTCACACATTCTTCTAATCTGTCTGTTAAGCCCTTGTGTAAGAACTATTGAAAACATATTTTTCTTTAATCTGACTACTTTACAAGGTCTTGTAACCGTATCTAATATTTCAACTCCACTACTCATCTTTTCAACGAATTCATCTGTTATCTGCTTATCTGTCCACACGTGATATTCTTTTTCATGTCCATTAGACGCTTTTAAAATGCTATTAACTAACGAGCCATCATTTGTCATTAATATTAATCCCTGTGAATTTTTATCCAAACGTCCCACCGGATAAATTCGCTTTGGATAATTTACAAAATCAACAATATTATCTTTATTATTCAAATCTGTTGTACATTCTATTCCAACAGGCTTATTAAGTGCTATAAGTATTCTTTCGTCTTCTCTTGAAACCCTTTGTCCATTTACAACAATATCGTCATTTATAGTCACTTTTTGTCCCATTAATGCGACTTTACCATTAACAACTACTTTACCTGCTTCAATAAGTCTGTCCCCTTCTCTTCTTGAACATACTCCTGCATCACTTAAAAATTTATTTAACCTTATTAATTCGTGTTCGTCTTTTACTTCTTTCTTTTTATTATCCATATCATGTTCCTTTAGAATAAAAAACGCCGGGATTATTCCCAACGCTATTTACATTTTTCTACATCTATCTTATCACCAATATTTTAACGGTCATAAATAATTAAAAGTGCACCTTTTTTCACTTCAACACTTACATCATTTCCCACAAATGTATTGCTTACTGCAAGTGGATAATCATTTGTCAAAGTTCCATCTTTAAGTTCATACTTTGCTCCTAAAATAGAAACTCCTTCCGCTTTATCACCTAAAGCAAAAATGGACAGATTTACGCAAATTCTATTTTTTAATATGATTTTAGAATCATTTATTACGTTGTAAACTCTATCGCTATCTACCATACGCATATCTGCACCTTTTTTTGCACCATAAAGCAAAGTCTGTATATTTGCAAATGTATGGTCAGCTCTTCCACCTGTACCACCGTAAATTCTAATATCTGTATATCCTAGCTTAATAGCTTCCATAACGGCAATCATTGTATCTGTATAATCTTTTTCTACTTGAAAAGTCTTTATATTTAATTCATCAGGAACATAACCTAATGAATCAAAATCTCCTAATGTCAAATCAGGACTAATTCCTAATTTTTTAACAATCTTATATCCGCCATCCACTGCTATTACATAATCATTTTCTTTTTTTGTAAAATTGGTGCCGGTATTATCTCCGGCACCAACTATATAGCATATATTATTCATTTTGTTCTCTCTTTATATATCTCTAAAGTTTCTAATTTTCAAATGCTACTGAGCTGCTCCATCATTTGTACTCTGATTTGCATTGTTCTGAGTTGCAAGTGCATCGTAGAAATTCTTTAAATCTCCATCTGCATTCAATGCATCATTTAATGAATTATTAACTTCCGTATACAATGCTACAACATCATCATCCTGAGAAATCATACTAATATAATCAAGAACTTCTTTATCTGTAACTCCATTATGAATATAAATATTTCCCGTTTCATCATCTCTGATTACATATAGTATAGAGATTCCAGGTGCTGGAGTTGCAATATTCTTAATCTGTAATGAATATCTTACAAATACTACATATGTGTTAGCATATAATCCATTCTTTGTATAGCATGTTATATCTGAATATCCTGTTATATAAGATGATTCTTCTGCTAAGCTATCCTCAGTAATACCATCCATATTGTCTACATATTGTGCTAATGCATTAACATCACCTGCTGCCTTTGCCTGATAGTAAAGTTTTACAACATCAGAGATATCTTCATATGAATCTTCCTGTAATGGATTGCTTGCCTGATCATATGATGTTGTTTCAGGTTCGTCATTTTTCTTATAATTTGTTGCGTTAATTCCAACTGCTATAAGTGCAATTACCGCTATAACTACCACAACAATTCCTATTACAGGAATAAATCTGCTAATACCTTTATCGTCATCATCGTAGTCATCATCATCATTTTCTCCATATATTGAATGACTATATCCGGCTTTTTGTTTATTATTCTTAGCACTTTTCTTCTTTTTCTTTTTTCCTTTTTGTTTCTTTTCTTTTTCTTCTTTTTCCTCTTTGGCTTTCTTTGCCTTTTTGGCAGCTTCTTCATCAGCATAAATCTGCTTTAACAATCTACTTACTTCATCCTGAGGTTCTTCTTCCTCCGGCTGCTGTTTCATCACTTCATCTAAATATGCATTATCTAAGGTTTCAAGCGTAGCCTCTTCCGACTTAATTTCATCTTCGCTTTCTGTATCATTTATAACTGTATCTGATGTCTGTGATTCAGATACTGTATCTTCTGTTATATCTGTTGATACATCTACCGGATTACCATTCTGTTCTTTATCTATTGAAATTTCATTGCCATCTTCACCCATCATTGTTAATCCGTCAGGTGTATCCTGAAGTTCAACAACTTCTGTGTCATTAGAAATTGCCTGCTCTTCCTGCTTCTGTAATTCCTGCTGTTTTAAAGCTTCTTCTTCAAGTCTTTTCTTCTCAGCTGCTGCTCTTTCTTCTTCAAGCTTAGCTAATCTCTTCTTTTCTTCCTGTTCTCTTTTTAATGCTTCTATATCAAAATCATTTATTCCATTACTTTTAAAGCCCATTATTAAATGCTCCTTGTATTATCTTTGTATTTCTATCGACTTCCTGTTGTCGTTTTCCAATACTCATTGTCCAATACATAATTTTATTTAAATATTTCTATATTATTTTAAACAAAACCTCCTTAAACTATATCAAATTATTTCTCCAAATTCAATACGACACTATTTATTATACAACAAAAATATTTGATATTTTCTTAAGATTCCTGTATTATATTTTTATGCGCCTATAGCTTAGTGGATAGAGCGCCGCCCTCCGGAGGCGGTAACGCAGGTTCGACTCCTGTTAGGCGCGTTTTTTACAAATTCACATTTAACTCAATTATTATTATCCATAATTCGATAATTTCCCATTGTTTTTCACTATTTTCAGTTATAAAAAGCAAAATAAAGGCTCTAAACTTTACTTGGGGTGGGTAAGGTTTAGAGCCTTTTTAATTTTTAAGTAAAAAAAGTAGGCACAGGAACCTATAACCTTTATAATTAAATCACCACAAAATAACCGAAAGGAGATTGCCTATGCCTAACAATGATTTTATATCAAATATCCTAGAAATAAAAGACTTAATTATAACAAATGTTGAATCATATCCAGAAGAAATGCATATTTACTTTAAAATTGAACGTCGTGATCACGTTTGTCCATGTTGTGGTGCAGTGACAAATAAAGTTCATGACTATCGTCCTTCAATTATAAAAGATGCACCAATAATGGGTAAAAACATGTATCTTCATTACTCAAAAAGAAGATATCACTGTGATTGTTGTGGCAAACATTTCAACGAGAACTTTACTTTACTTCCTAAGCATTGCAGAATTACAAACAGACTAAATTTTCTTGCTATAAATATGCTTAAAGAGGCTCAAAATGTTTCTGCAGTAGCCCGGCAGGTTGGAATATCACCTTCTACTATTTTTAGAAGAATGGAAGATATTAAATACCCTAAGCCTTCTGTTCTTCCACAAGTTTTATCCATTGATGAATTCAAAGGAAACGCCGGTGGCGAGAAGTTTCAGGCAATACTAACGGATCCGAAAAATCATAAAATATTTGATATTCTTCCTTCAAGAACTCAATATAAACTGAAGGATTATCTATTAGAATTTCAAAACAGAAAAGATGTACGATATTTTATTATAGATATGAACTATGTTTATCGAGACATTGCAGAAACTTATTTTCCTAATGCAAACATAGTCATTGACAGGTTTCATGTGGTCAGATATATTACCTGGGCTTTAGAAAATGTAAGAAAACGTATTCAAAAGGATATGCATCCTTCAAAGCGTAAGTATTTTAAGAGAAGCCGGCGAATATTGTTATCTCATTATTGAAAAGTAAGCAGGCATTGGAAGTCATGCTTATGCAGTCAAATGACTTAGCTGTAGCTTATTATTTAAAAGAACAGTTCTATGACTTTATGGAATCTAAAAACAGGGATGAAGCTTATAGGAAACTTAGAAAATTTATACTATCAGTGCAGGCAAGCGAACTGGAAGAATTCAACGCTACATTAACAATGTTATCAAACTGGGCCAAATACATACTGAATGCTTTTGACTGTCCTTATTCCAACGGATTTACAGAAGGAACCAACAACAAGATTAAAGTAATTAAGCGAAATGCTTACGGATATAGAAATTTTGAGAACTTTAGGAATAGAATCCTTATGACTTCTGCTTAAAAGAGAAAACACAGTTGTGAACAATGGTTCACAACTGTGTCAAAAATCTTTTTACCCCCACTCTTGACAAAGAGCCATATATTTATTGCATTATGCCTTTTAATTTGATACAATTTAAAAAGAGGTTTTGCTAGGATTTAATTAATATTTTAGTTTACAATGTAAACTATTTATAAAGGAGAATGGACTATGTTTAAGAAATCAAAATTACGTAAAGGTATTAAAAAATGTAAAGATGAAATCACTCTACTTGAATCTAAACGTTCACGTTCACAGTCTGCGATAGTACAGGCTATTCTCGAGCAGCGCGATCCAGATGAAGAAGAGGTTGAATTTTTCAATCAATATACAGCTAAAATTGACGAAGTAAGAAATAATATGTATGCACTTCAGCGTGAATTAGATAATTTAGAATATAGATAGTTTATTTATTTTATACCATAAAAAAGGACAACCGTTGTCAAATTAACTGTTGTCCTTTTTTATTTTACATGTATATTCTGTCGTCTCTTCTGCAGTATAAATACATATGATTTGATAAAATTTCAACTGTTTCTAATTCATTTTCATTAACTTCACCAATCATCTCATTTATTTCTTCATCTGAAATTTCATTATCTTTTGGTATCAATATTACTTCATGAACAGAACTTGGAATTATTATTAAATCTTTTTCTATTTTATCCGCAAACTTCTTAAGTAATCCATCATAAAACATCGTTCCTGCACCATTAATTCTTTTTTCATTTGTCAGAACATACATATCAATCTTATCATCATATTTCATTTTTTCAATTTCTTCACGTACATATTCTGACACTTTTTCTTTCGGATGTCCACCATAAGCACAATCTTCTTTAACAAAATCCCATTGTTCCTGTTCATCCTCATCATCCCATTGCATCGAAATATCATTAATAATCATCTCAGCAAGTAAATCTTCCATTCTCATTATAACCGGAGGCATTAATTCAGGTGTATTAGTTAACGCTACTTCTTCAATTTCTTTTTTGCTGACTTGCCACATATCTAAATGTTCTTTCTTAATCATCGCAGTAACTGAATTATACGCATCTTCTTCTATCACAATATTAAACACAATTGCCAAATCTAAAATATGTAAATGTGGAACAGTCTTAAGCATCTCCCTGTTCATATCGTAATTAATTACTTTATATGCTATTTTATTCTTTATATAGGAATAGTTCATAAAATCTTCCATACTAAAATTTAGTCCACAGGAATTCATAATATACATTTCAAATATCTCATTTGCTATATCTGAAATATCCTTTCCCTGACAAAATTCTTCATAGTAAGATTCCAAATAGATTGTTGGCGTTGCCCGATTTTCATCATTAACAACACTTATAGATTTTAGATGTACATTGTTATTCTTTACTACATCCCTAATAACAACTCTTCCTGAAAGACCTTTTCTTTCAGCAAGCATTTCAAATTCCCCGTGAATTTCCTTAACAAAATTCTCATAATTCATTGGTTTGTACCCCTTTACACTTAATATCGTGTAATGTTACAAATCATTTATAGCCAAATTGATTTTATTATATTTCCAAATAAAAATCAACTACTTTTTTTAATTTTATTTCTGTTTCTACTTTTTTAATTTTATTTCTGTTTCATAGCGTGATTTCTTCAAAATTAATAAACTGAAGCCAAACTATGCCTTTCACTTTATTTTCACAAAAATAATAAAACGATTACTCATGACATAAATCATAGGTAATCGTTTCTTATTGATTTGCAAATTATAATTTTATTTATTTCTTTGCGCTCTCTTTCTCATTGTTGGGTCAAGAATTTTCTTTCTAATTCTAAGACTTTCAGGTGTAATCTCTAAAAGTTCATCAGTATCAATATATTCAAGTGACTGCTCTAAGCTTAATACTTTCTTTGGTACAAGTCTTAAAGCTTCATCTGAACTTGATGTTCTTGTATTTGACAAATGTTTTGTCTTACATACGTTAACTTCGATATCTTCTGCTTTTCCTGTCTGACCAACTATCATACCTGCATAAACTTTTTCACCAGGTCCGATAAATAATGTTCCTCTTTCCTGAGCGTTGAATAATCCATAAGTAATAGCTTCACCTGCTTCAAATGCAATTAATGAGCCTTGTTTTCTATACTGAACATCTCCCTTGTATGGACCATATCCGTCAAATACTGTATTCATAATTCCGTTACCTTTTGTATCAGTCATAAACTGACCTCTGTAACCAATTAATCCTCTTGAAGGAATTGAAAATTCCAATCTTGTATAGCCACCATTTGTTGGAGCCATCCCCTGAAGTTCGCCTTTACGGTCACTTAATCTCTGAATGATTGTTCCTGCAAATTCTTCAGGCACATCAATATAGCAGATTTCCATAGGCTCTAATTTCTTACCTCTTTCATCTTCTTTATAAATAACTTCAGCTTTACTTACTGCAAATTCATATCCTTCTCTTCTCATATTTTCGATTAATACTGAAAGATGAAGTTCTCCTCTTCCTGATACTTTGAAAGAGTCTGTTGATTCTGTTTCTTCCACTCTTAAACTTACGTCTGTATTCAATTCTCTAAACAATCTGTCTCTTAAATGTCTTGAAGTAATAAATTTACCTTCCTGACCTGCAAGCGGACTATCATTTACCATAAAATGCATAGAAATTGTAGGTTCTGAAATCTTCTGGAATGGAATTGCTACAGGATTATCTAATGAACAAAGTGTATCTCCAATATGAAGATCTGTAATTCCTGCAATAGCAACAATTGAACCTACTGTTGCTTCCTTAACTTCTATTTTATTTAATCCGTCAAATTCATATAACTTTGTAATTTTAACCTTCTCCATTTTATCTGGTTCATGATGGTTAACTAAAGCTACGTCCTGATTAATCTTTAAAGTACCGTTATCAATCTTACCAACACCGATTCTACCAACATATTCATTGTAATCAATTGTACTGATTAATACCTGTGTATCTGCATCAGGATCGCCCTGTGGTGCAGGGATATAATCAACGATAGTATCAAATAAGTCTTTCATGTCTGTTGTCTGCTTATCTAAATCTAATGTTGCAAATCCCTGTTTTGCTGAAGCAAATACAAATGGGCAGTCTAACTGTTCTTCATTTGCATCTAATTCTATAAATAATTCTAATACTTCATCTATTACTTCTAAAGGTCTTGCTTCCGGTCTGTCAATCTTATTTATACATACAATAACAGGAAGCTGAAGTTCTAATGCTTTCTGAAGAACGAATCTTGTCTGTGGCATTGCACCTTCAAATGCATCTACAACAAGAACAACACCGTTTACCATCTTAAGTACACGTTCTACTTCTCCACCAAAGTCAGCATGTCCCGGTGTATCAATAATATTAATTTTTGTATCCTTATATGTTACGGCAGTATTTTTTGAAAGAATTGTAATACCTCTTTCTCTTTCAATATCATTTGAGTCCATTACTCTTTCTGCTACTTCCTGATTTTCTCTAAAAACACCACTCTGCTTTAACAATTCATCTACTAAAGTTGTTTTACCGTGGTCAACGTGAGCTATAATAGCTATGTTTCTTACATCTTCTCTAATCATTTTTTCTCTTTCCTACTTAAATAAATCTTTGTTTATTGTATCACAAATGTTCATTTTACCACATAGAAACATCGTTTTCAATAATTTTTACATCTGCCTATTATTATTCTGCCTACAATTATTCCACAACAAATTCTGCTTCTTCTCTTTCTCCAAATACTGCTTTTCCATTTGTCGCTTCTACAACTTTCTTTTCAAATCCGTCATAATCTTCCTTCTTAACCGTGATATCAATTATGACTTTTTCAGTATAAATTGTATCTATGTTTTTTATTCCCATGCTTGCAGCAATATATTGAATCTTTCCAATGCCATTGTAATCAGTTTCTATTTTTGTTCTTATTCCCTGAATTTTGCATACAATAGAAGCATTTTCAATTCCATCCTGAGAAGATTTTGTATAAGCTCTTATTAAACCACCCGTTCCAAGCAAAGTTCCTCCAAAATATCTTGTCACAACAATTAAAATATTATGGATATCATTTCCTTTTATAACTTCTAATATTGGTTTTCCTGCCGTTCCACTTGGTTCTCCATCATCTGAGAATCTCTGCGTTTCATTATTTTTACCTAGTACGTATCCATAGCAGTTATGTCTTGCGTCCCAATATTTTTTCTTTAATTCTTCTATATATCCTTGAGCCTGCTCTTCCGAATCTATTGCATATACATGCGCAATAAACCTGGATTTTTTATCCACGAACTCACCAACTCCCGGTTTTGCAACTATTTTATATTCACTCATTAAAATGCTCCCATAAACTTTTTAGAAATACACTAAATCTAAGTTGAGACGGATGGCATATTTAATTAAAATGCATTTGACGCCGTCGGTTCAAAGCGACAGCTATATTTTTCTTAGGAACATAAGTCCTAAGGAAAATATGAGATGGAAGTTTAGAACCGCTACGAGCGTCAAGCAGCGCGAGCGTTTTTTTAGTTAAATATGCCATCCGTCTCAAAAAGGATTTGGTGTTTTTCTAAATTATTTAGGTATATTTTAATAGGTAATATTTTATATTTCAACATTGTTCTCGATAAATTTATGAATTTTGTCTTATATTTTTCTTTTTTACTTTATAAAAATATATACTTTTGCTATAATGTAGCGGATAGGAGGATTATTTATGAACTATGGTTATAGAGAAACAATATCTAAACAAAAGAATCTTGTTTCAACCGGTCAACGTCTTTCAAAAAAGAGTTTAGTGGTATTTTTCAAGATTTTATTATACATTTTGCTTTTAATATGTATAACGGGATGTGCCCTTGTTTTTGGTATTGTTCGTGGAATTATTGATGCTGCACCTGATATTCAAGATGTATCAATTGTACCTTCTTCTTATTCAACAACTGTTTATAATAATAAAGAAAAGGAAATTGCAAAACTTGTCACTTCCGGTTCTAACAGAATAAAGGTTTCAATTGATCAGGTACCTGATAATTTAAAATGGGCTTTTATCGATACTGAGGATGCCCGTTTTTATGAACATAACGGTATTGATATTCAGGGTATCGGACGAGCTGTTGTTGTAGCAATTACAACTTTAAACCCTTCCGAAGGTGCAAGCACTATTACACAACAGGTTTTAAAGAATAATGTTTTTACTGATTGGACTTCAGAGGAAACTTTAGGTGATCAGGTCAAACGTAAACTTCAGGAACAGTATCTTGCAATTCAACTTGAAAAAGTTACTAAAAAAGAAACTATCCTTGAAACATATTTGAATACAATCAATCTTGGTTCTAATACATTAGGAGTTCAGGCTGCTTCCCATAGATATTTTGATAAAGATGTCAGTGATTTAACTTTATCAGAATGTGCCGTAATTGCCGGAATCACACAGAATCCGGCTGCTTACAACCCTATATATCACCCGAAGGCTAACGCTAAACGTAGGAAGAAAATTCTAAAAAATATGCTAGATGCCAGTCATATAACTAAAGATGAATATAATGAGGCTATGAAAGATGATGTATACAGTCGTATTCAGTCTGTAGATAATCAGATTACTCAGAGCAACAATGTTTACTCTTACTTTGTTGATGAAGTTGTTTCTCAGGTTATGAGCGATTTACAGGAACAAAAAGGTTATACTTATACTCAGGCTTATAACGCCGTATATAGTGGTGGTTTAAAAATTTACACTACTCAGGATTCAAAAATCCAAAAAATTTGCAATAAAGAATTATCAAACGCTGAAAACTATCCCAATACAGTTTCTTATTCCATTAACTGGGCATGGACAATTCAGCACGCTGATGGAACAACTGAAAACTATTCAGAAAGTTACATCAATTATTATCACAAAGTTCTTTTGAACGAATCTTCTTTTAAATTAATTTTTTCAACAAAAGAAGCTGCAAAAGAATGTGTAAAACAATATAAAAAATATTTATATCCTGATGGATTAGCTGATGATGATGTTGAATATGAAACTTTATATTACACTCCTCAACCTCAGGCTTCATTCACAGTTATGGACCAATATACAGGATACGTTAAAGCTATTGTTGGTGGAAGAGGTTCTAAGAAGGTTAGTTTAGGTCTTGACCGTGCTACTCAATCAACAAGACAGCCGGGTTCAACATTTAAAGTTTTATCAACCTATGCACCGGCAATTGATACAATGGGATATACTTTAACTACTAAAATAAAGGATGAACCTTTTAATTATTCTAATGGACGTCCTGTTAAAAACTGGTATAGCGGTTACCGTGGTACTGTTACAGTCAGAAAGGCTATAGCTGATTCCATGAATGTATGTGCCGTAAAAACACTTACAGAAATTACACCGCAACTTGGCTTTGATTATTTATTAAATTTTGGTTTTACAACATTAGTTCAAAACAGAACTGAAAAAGACGGTTCAGTTGTTTCTGATATTCAACAGCCTTTAGCACTTGGTGGTATTACTGATGGTATTACTAATTTGGAAATAACTGCTGCATATGCAACAATCGCAAATCAGGGAACTTATACAAGACCTGTATTTTATTCAAAAGTAGTTGATAGTAACGGAAGAATATTATTAGACAATACTACTCCTACTACACATACAGTTCTTAAGTCATCTACTGCTTCACTTTTAACTCAGGGAATGACAAGTGTTATTACTGAAGGTACAGGTAAAGCATGTGCGCTTACAGACGGAATGCCTGTTTCAGGTAAAACAGGTACAACTTCAAGTGCTTACGACTTATGGTTCTGCGGATATACACCATATCTTACTGCATCAATTTGGACAGGATATGATGAAAACAAGGAGCTTGGTTCCGATCAAGCATATCATGAAAGATTATGGTCAAAAATTATGAGCCAAATTGATCAGGTTAAGGGCTATAAAATTAAGGATTTTGAAATGAGTGATGATGTTGAAGAAGTTACTCTTTGTTCATCATCAGGTGCATTAGCAATCGAAGGCGTATGTCCTCATACTTATACAGAGTATTTTTCAAAAGATACTGCACCAACAAATAAATGTAGTTATCATTATGGTACTCCTAAAAAGACTACTAACGAATCATCTACAGAAGCAACAACCTCAGGGACTGTAACAGTTGGCTCGGCAAATGCTGCTGACAGAAAGACTTCAGTTTCAAGTGGTTCTTCTGATTCGTCAGGTTCTGATGATGCTAAAGACGGTTCAGGTAGCTCAAATGATGGCTCTTCCGGTTCTAATGGTACTAAAGAATAATAAACAAAGAACCACAAATAAAACAATGTTTTATTTGAAAATTAAGTTTATAAACTTTGTCTTACAATATACAAATAAAAATGCGTAGTGTTTCAATTTACACTACGCATTTTTATGTATTAAATGATACTATAAACCGTATTTAATTTTTCTTATAAGCTAATCTACAGCCATTTTTGTAGTATCTCATCTAATTCTTTTATATCTACAGGTTTAGCTATATGTTCATTCATTCCTGCTGCTTTTGCTGTAAGAATATCTTCCACAAACGCATTCGCTGTTACTGCTATAATTGGAATTGTATGAACATCTTTTCTCTGATCCATTTGTCGAATTGCTTCTGCAGCCTGATATCCATTCATAATCGGCATCTGTATATCCATGAACACAATATCGTAATAATTCTCAGGTTCGCTTTCCAATTTTTCAACTGCAACTTTACCATTTTCTGCACGGTCTACTTTGATTCCAGTCATATTAAGCATTTCTCTCATAATCTCTGCATTAAGTTCATTGTCTTCAACTACAAGTGCTCTACGATTACTATAGTCTTCATTCTTAAGTACAGATAGCGGATTCTCTTCTTCCTGATTATTATTAAGCAATTGCTTAAATGTCGTCGTAAGCCTTGACTTAAACAACGGTTTAGAAATGAATGCATTAACACCGGCTGCTTTTGCTTCTTCTTCTATATCGCTCCAGTCATATGCCGACATAATTATTATCGGAACATCTTTTCCAACAGCTCTTCTTATTTCTTTTGTTGTTTCTATTCCGTTCATTTCCGGCATGTTCCAATCAATTATAGCTGCATAAAAATCATCATTTTTATCATGCTCTTCTACCACTCTTGCAACAGCTTCTTTGCCGGTCGTAACACCTTCGCTATTCATTCCAATAGAATTTAAAACTTTGCACGTTGAATCGCATACAACTTTCTCATCGTCAACAACTAAAACTTTTAAGTTTATTAATTCATTATCTGTTTCCTCTTTATCATCCTGTAACTTTAGAACCATTGTAACGGTAAACCTGGAACCTTTGTTTATTTCACTTTCAACCTGAATTTCTCCACCCATCATGTGAATTATGTTATTAACAATAGCCATTCCTAAACCGGTACCCTGAATCTTATCAATTCGGCTGTCTTCTGCCCTCTCAAATGGAACAAATATTTTCTTGACAAATTCTTTAGACATACCAATTCCTGTGTCTTCAAATATAAATTCAAAACAGGACGTTGACTTGCTATGTGTAGGCTTTTCATTTACCGTAATACTAATTTTTCCTCCATTTGGAGTATACTTAATTGAATTGCTTATAATATTGGTAAATATCTTCTGTATTCGAATACTGTCGCCTATAACCTTTTCATGCTTCATATTTTCTATCGACACATTCAAATCAAGATTCTTATTTTTCACATCGCCTTTTACCAATTCAAGGACGTCTTCAAGCAATACTGATAACTCAATATCTTCATCCACAAGTTTAATATTACCTGATTCAATTCTGGACATATCCAAAACTTCATTGATTAATCCAAGCAAAAGTTTGCTTGAAGAAGTAATCTTCTTTAAGCATTCTAACATTCTGTCTTTATCATCTATATAACTTCCTGCAAGAGCCGTCATTCCAATAATGGCGTTCATAGGAGTTCTTATATCATGAGACATTTTTGATAAGAAATCACTTTTTGCATTACTTGCATTTTCTGCTGCCTGATACGCTTCTCTAAGTGCTTCCTGATCACGGACTTCTTTTTTCTTTAGTTCCGTTTCGTCCTGAGATGCCATTAATACCTTTGTAGGTACACCTCTTCTTCTTTCTACACAAAGAACAGCCAGATTTGTCCATCTAAATTCATTATCTGTATCAAATTCTTCTGAATATTCAAGGCTAAAACTATCTTTTCCAAAATCTAATTGTTCTATAAGTTTTTCTCTTTGCAACATCGTATCTACTGATGTATGCTTTTCATCATTTTTAAAACATTTGCTAAATATATTCTGAAGGATATCGCCATAACTACCTTCAAATCCGATTCCGGGTAGCTTTTTATTTTCATCTTCTATTATATATTCGTATTTATCTTCATCTAAATCTACTAAAATAAATCTATCAAACATCTGCGTTATTGCAGTTACAATATTCTCAACAGATTCTTTTTCATTCATTATATTACGTTGTTTTTTTACATTAAACACAACCGTTCCTATTAAATATATAATGAAAAATACCGCTAAAATAGTTACAAGTCTCCAACTATCCTTATTGGCAGTTGCATTCAGTTTATTCGTAGCCTCAACAGGGAATGCCTGAACTAAAATAAGACCACTGTTTTCAAGCCTCATCATATATGCACTTGATTCATAATTTTTACCATGTATTTCAAATGCATATTGATTTTTGTTCTTTAAGCTGTTTCTTAATTCCGCTATACCATTATCATCCATCAGATTGTGTTCTTTAAGGTAACTTGTTAATGTTGTTCTTTGTAAAATACCTACTGAATTTGCAACTATTTCTCCTGATTCACTACAAATAAACGCTGTTGAAGTATAACCAAACAGTTTTGTATTCATAAATTTCTTTAATGTTGCATCATCAAAATTTCCTACTAATACTCCCGCTATCTCTCCGTCCTTCTCTACCGGGGCAAAGAAGCATATTCTGTTTTGCATATCAGAATTACCTAATGGATTTAATGCTATAACCGTATCACCTTTTAACGCATCATAATACGCTATTACATTTGCAAATGTGTATTCTTTATTATCCTGATCAATTCCAATTCCATACTTATTTACATAAATTAAACTTTCAAAGCTCACATTCTGATTAAGTGATTCTATATCATGTGCTGTTACATTTCCGTTCTCATCAATAATTTGTCCAAATAATTTACCTATTGATTTAATACTTTCCTTTGCATCAACTAACAGACGGTCTATTATCTGTTCATTCTGCATGGTACTTATCTTTATATACTGTGCAGTTTGTTCCGAAACTCTCTTTCTCGTCGTCTGTATATTCATCAATACTGCTAGAGCAACAGCAAATATCATCACCCCTAATGATAAACTCCCCATCATTCGTCCTAAATGACTATTTTTACTATTCTCTAATTTCAATTTTTCTCCTTTAATTACATTCCGGATTGTTTAGCTTGCAAATTTACCTCCTTACAAATTATTTTTACGTTGCAATTTATATCTAATCAAATCTGAAATTTTCGTATTAATTCATAATTTTTATAAAATAAAATGCTATCAGTGCGAAACATAAATTTCTCATTCTAACAGCATTTTTACTTCGGTCATTTATTCTATTATCACTTATTAATGTTACTCCTTTTAGGTTGTTATGTCAACATTTGCAGCCTTTATGTTTTAGATTTTCCATAAATTATTTTACAAAATTTTTACGTTATTTTTGTTTATTTTTTCTTTTGTTTGTTTCAGATTTTTTATTCTTTTTTTCTGTAAATTTTCTGCTACTATTTTCGGATTCTACAAATCCCTTTTTTCTTCTTTTTTTATCTGATTCATTATTTTTACCATTACATTTCTTCTTTTCTGCTTCACTATTTTTTCCATTATATATGTTCTTTCTTCCTTTCTCTGTTTGTTTCCCATTTTCTGTACGTCTGTTCTTTACTGCTTTATTTTTTCTACCTATACCATTATTTTTTCTTTCTTTTCGTACAATTACAAGTGGTTTAACATCTGATAAGCCGCTATAATCATTATTTTTTCTATTCATCATATCCATTAATGCTAAAGTAATTTTTTCCAAAGAATATCCTTCTTCAATTAACATTTCAACAATTTCTTTTTGATTTGAACTATTGTGCTTATCCATAAATTTCTTTAATCTGTTAATGTTTCGCTGATAATCCTGAGTTTTTATTTCATCAACTGTCGGAAGTTTACTTTCAATAATTTCACATTTAGCATATCTTTCAATGTATCGTAAATCTTCTAGTTGTTTTCTTCCATCTATTAATGTAAATGATTTTCCTTCATTTCCTGCTCTTCCGGTTCTTCCGATTCTATGAACATAATATTCATTATCTTCAGGTAAATCATAATTAATTACAATATCAAGATTGTTAACATCAATTCCTCTTGCTGCCACATCTGTTGCAACAAGAATATTAAATGTACCTTTCTTAAACTGGTTCATTACATTTGTTCGCTGTTGCTGTTTTACATCACCATGTAACCCCTGTGCTAAAAATTTATTTTTTCCAAGGAAATCTACCAACTCATCAACCATTCTCTTCGTATTACAAAAAATAATTGCAAGTTTTGGTCTGTAATATCTAAGCAACAATGCTGTAGCACTTTTCTTTTTATTTTTATCTACAAGATAAAATCTTTGTTCGATACTGTCTACAGTCATTTGCTTATTTTTTATTTTAATTAATTCAGGATTTTTCTGATAATTATTTGTAATATCCAATATTTCCTTTGGCATTGTAGCTGAAAACAGAATTGTCTGTCTGTCATCAGGTGTAGCCTTTAATATAGTTTCAATATCTTCTCTAAATCCCATATTAAGCATTTCATCCGCTTCATCTAACACGACCATCTTTAACTGTTCTAATTTAAGGCTTTTTCTGCGGATATGGTCCATAACTCTTCCCGGTGTTCCAACTACAATATGACTTCCTTCACGCAAATGTTTAAACTGTCTTTCTATGTTCTGCCCTCCGAATATAGATACTACATTTAATCCTTTTATGTATTTTGCAAATTTTCTTAATTCTTCTGCTGCCTGCAATGCTAATTCTCTTGTTGGGCATAGTATAAGAACCTGATTTAATTTTTTGTTCATTGTCATATCTACAAGTTCTATCGCCGGTATTCCAAATGAAGCAGTCTTTCCACTTCCCGTCTGGCTAAATCCTATTACATCTTTTCCTTCCATAATTGCCGGAATGCTTTTTTCCTGTATTGGAGTTGCTTCTTCATATCCTAAATCTTTTACTGCTTTCTTTATTTCATCTGATATATTTAATTCCTGAAACTTCATCCTTACTTTTCCTTTCTCAATATTAATTTTATAAAAAATAAACTTTTATAAATATAAATTTTCTCTGTTATAAAAAGCAAAAAACGTCAAAAAATAAAAACATCACAAAGACACTTTTACTTTTTGACGTCGACTTTAAATGGTAACACATTTAATTCTGTTTTGCAAATATGTTTCTAATATTTTAATATATATTATTACATATTCTCTTATTTTTTATATTAATACACATTTTCTATACAGAATATCTTCCCATTTTTATTTCAAACTATTTTACTTTACTTTTGATGCAGATTTGTTAATTTCCAATATAATCTTCTTCTATTTTCATCACAACTCTATATTTATCATCAAGTTCACTTATCTTCTCTTCAATATTATTTTTTATTTCATCATGTTTCTTTTCTACACAAAATGGAACAACAACATCAAATATAAGATTTGTATGTGTATCTCCTGTTATCATTCTAAAATCATGTATGGACATATGTTCATCTATACTTTTAACTATGTTTTCAACTTTACTTCTTGTATCTGTAACCACCTGATTATCAACTTCAATCGGATCCATGTGAATTACTGCCTCACATCCTATTTTTTCCTGTAGTTCAGATTCAATATTGTCTATCATGTCATGTAATTTATATACATTTTCATTTCCGGGAACTTCTGTGTGCAGTGAAATCATCATTCTACCCGGGCCATAATCATGAACAACCAAATCATGAATTCCGTATACTAATTCATGTTTCATTACAATATCACGAATTTTGTCCACAAGTTCAGGCTCTGGTATTTTACCTAAAAGCGGAGATATCGTATCCTTAAACGCACCAATTCCTGCATATATAATCAAAATTGCTACTAAAAGTCCGCATATACCATCTATATTTATTCCAAACTTCATATTAACAAGTACACATATTAATACTACTGTTGTAGCCACGGAATCACTTAAGCTGTCTATTGCTGTTGCTTTCATTGTTACTGAATCTATTTTCTTTCCTATACCCGTATTGTAAAATGCCATATACAATTTTACACAAATAGATATAAGTAATATTGTTATAGCCAAAATACTAGATTCTAATTCCTGTGGATGAATAATTTTATCAACAGAACTCTTTGCCAGTTCAAGTCCCATTAATATTATCAGGCAGGAAACTGCCATTCCTGATACATATTCAAATCTTCCATGTCCAAACGGATGCTCTGTATCAGGTTTCTTTCCTGCAAACCAAAAGCCTACTAATGTTATTATTGATGAACCTGCATCTGACAAATTGTTAAATGCATCTGCTGTAATTGAGATTGCACCGGTTAACACTCCTGCAAAATATTTTCCAACAAATAAACATATGTTAAAAAATATTCCAACTACACTACACAATGTGCCATATGCTTTTCTTCCTTGAGAATCATTCATCTTTACGTCTTTCAAAAAAATTCTAGCCAATGCTGTAACCATTTTCTATTCCCTCTAAAAAAATTTTTTCATCTAATATTATGATATTGCTTTTATAAAATGATATGCTTTTTACCAACAACTAATATTTATTTCTTAAGCATCTATATCTGCAATCTTTTAATATTATTTAACACTTATCAAAATTAGACTCATATTATATTTGTTTTCAACAACTAACTTTTCCTAAACGTAGAACAACAGGTACATATAATGTACCTGTTGTTCTACGTTAAAGTTTTATATATAAAGCAATCAAAAATTATTCTTTTCACCGGCATATTTTGCGGATTTATATAGTATATTTCATTTTACTACTTTGGTCAAGATATTTGATTAAAATAGCGCATATGTGTACTTTTCTTTTTATCCTGTTTTTTATTTTTTCTTCCTATTTCTTATTTTTTCATTCCATTTAACTTTATTTTATTGTAAAATATTAGTTAGGTGTGTCCTAAATTTACGTAAAGGAGAATTTTAATTTGAAAAAATTTTTATGTATTTTACTTAGCCTCACAACACTTATGTTATCAGGCTGTGGCATTAAAAATGAAAAAATTCGATTTGGCTCTGCCGGTATTGGTGGAATGTATTATACTTTTGGAAATGCATTCACGGAACTTGCTACTAAAGAAAACGATAAGTTTAACTTTGAAGTAAAATCTACTGCCGGTTCAGCTGCAAACATACGATTATTATCTAAAAATTATATTGAAATGGGAATTGCTCAGGCTGATTTAATTAATGATGCCTATAACGGAACCGGAATATTTGTCAGTACCCAGTGTTCTGGTTACAAGGCAATAGCGGCATTATACCCTGAAGCCTGCCAGATTGTTGTTCACAATGATTCAGGCATAAATTCAATCGATGATTTACTAGGTAAAAAAGTCAGCATCGGTGAAAGTAATTCAGGTACTGAACAGACTGCTAATTTAATTTTACAACTTAACGGCTTATCAGACAAACTAGTAGACACTTTAAATTATGACTATACTACTGCCGCCGGCAAATTACAATCCGGTGAAATTGATGCATTTTTCTGTACTGCAGGATTGCGCACAACAATAATAGAAGAATTAGCACAACAATGTCCTATTAAATTTTTAAGCATTAGCGATTCATGTTCTAAAAAACTTGAATCTGCTTACGATACTTATGTTGACTATACAATTCCGGCGAATACTTATACCGGACAAACTGAAGAAATAAAAACAGTAGCTGTTCAAGCTGTTTTACTTGCTAGTAACGAATTGTCTGACATCGTTGTAGAATCTTTAACAGAATTTTTATTTGAACATTCAGCGGATCTTCAATATTCCGTTCCTGTGAATTTACAGCTCGATGAAACTTCTGCCGTTAAAGGTATTTCCATTCCGTTTCATCCAGGTGCAGTAAAATATTATAAAAAGCACAACATAAAAGTAAAATCTGAATAAATTTGTCTAAGGAAAGGAGTTTTATGGATATACAATTAGATATGTATCAGACACTTGCCATCGCAGTAGTCGTTTTAATACTCGGGCAGTTTTTGAAGCATAAAATTTATTTTTTGGAAAAGTTTTGCATTCCTGCCCCTGTTATTGGTGGTTTGCTATTTGCCATATTTACATGCATATGTCATTCAACGGGATTAATCGAATTTTCGTTTGATGATACCCTTCGTGAAGTGTGTATGGTATTTTTCTTTACATCAGTTGGTTTTCAAGCCAATTTAAAGGTTTTAAAAAGTGGTGGTAAATCTCTTTTTATTTTCCTATTACTAGTTATAACGCTTATTGTTTCTCAGAATTTTCTTGCTGTTGGGATGTCACATTTTCTTGACTTAGACCCACTTATAGGAATGTGTACCGGTTCAATTCCAATGGTAGGAGGTCACGGAACTGCCGGAGCATTTGGTCCTGTACTTGAAGATTTTAACATTAGCGGAGCTACAACCATTTGTACTGCTGCTGCAACATTTGGTTTAATTGCAGGAAGTTTAATCGGTGGTCCTATTGGTCGTCGTCTTATTGAGAAGAAAAATCTTTTGAACACAGTTGTTGCAGAAGATGACAGTCTTTTAATCGAAGACGAAAAAAGGCATGAAAGACATGCAAATATGTATGCAATGGCAGTATATCAGTTGATTCTTGCTATTGGTATAGGAACTATTTTTTCATGGATGTTAACTAAAACAGGCTTAACATTTCCTATTTATATTGGAGCAATGATTGCAGCTGCTTTAATAAGAAATATTGGAGAATATTCAGGCCAATTTGATATATGTATGGGTGAAATAAATGACCTTGGTGGTATTTGTCTTTCATTATTCTTAGGTATAGCCATGATTACACTTAAATTGTGGCAATTAGCATCTTTGGCATTACCACTTGTTATGCTTTTAGGTGCACAGGTTATTTTAATTTTTCTTTTCACATATTTTGTTATATTCAATATTATGGGGAAGGATTACGATGCTGCTGTTCTTGCAGCGGGAACATGTGGATTCGGTATGGGCGCTACACCAAATGCAATGGCAAACATGCAGGCTCTATGCGACAGATATGCACCTTCAATAAAAGCCTATTTGTTAATTCCGCTTGTTGGTAGTTTATTTGCAGACTTTATTAACAGTCTTGTTATTACATTTTTCATCAACCTGTTGTAGATTACAAAGCATTAAAATTTAACTATAAAATTTTAAATATCAATGAATTAAGATACGTTTCACTCTCATAACAAAATTGTAAATTTATTTATAAAGTATTTGGAGGTAATTATGGAGTTTAAGAAATTAAAAAAAATTAAGAGAAAACACGACTTTAATCTTTCTATTGATAATTTAGCTATCCCTGAGATTCATACACACAAGCAGGATGATACTTTAAAAGCCACTAAGGATCAGCCTTCTGTAAACTATGATACAGCTATACCGGAGATTCATATTAAGAAGAAAAAACAGTAAAATCTATTAAATTAAAAACACTACATTTTTTCTATGAACAGATATTATTAAAATATATTAAAAGACTGCATTTTTGCTATCACTTAATATTGTTACGATACCGTAAATAAAGATGTCGATTATATTATCGTATCTATTCCACAATATTAAATTTATCAAAAATACAGTCTTTGTATTTTTATTTTTTTAATATTTCTTTTCTAAACTTTTTCCATATTTTATCATCCATTATCGGTGCCGGGCAATGTTTTCCGTTAACATCAAAATGTCTTATTATCTTATTCGCATTAGGACAATATCTTTGTATATATTTTATTAATTTTCTTACTGATTTTAATAAGGGCTATCGCATACACGATAGCCCTGTAAAGACGTTATAACGTCAATTATTGCATTATAATGTGTTTTCTAATTAGCAAACACCCTGTGCTTCCATAG
This sequence comes from Eubacterium sp. AF19-12LB, assembly GCF_003479125.1. NCBI lineage: Bacteria > Bacillati > Bacillota > Clostridia > Eubacteriales > Eubacteriaceae > Eubacterium > Eubacterium sp. AF19-12LB. Next base: position 164,771 of record NZ_QUGP01000005.1, read on the forward strand.
CTTCTGCAACCTTTTCAAATCCGGCAATGTTAGCACCTACTACGTAGTTACCTTCAAATCCGTATCTCTTAGCTGCATTACTGATGTTATGGTAAATGTTAACCATGATTGTCTGTAATTTAGCGTCAACTTCTTCAAATGTCCATGAAAGTCTTTCGCTGTTCTGTGACATTTCAAGAGCTGATGTAGCAACACCACCTGCATTAGCAGCCTTACCACCAACGAACCAAACTCCGTTTTCCTGTAAGTATTCTGTTGCATCAATTGTTGTAGGCATGTTAGCGCCTTCACAAACTGCCTTACATCCATTAGCTACTAACTGTTTAGCATCATCGATAAGTAATTCGTTCTGTGTAGCGCATGGAAGAGCGATATCACATTTAATCTGCCATACTCCACGTCCTTCATGATATTCAGCTGAAGGTCTTGCAGCAGCATATTCTGTAAGTCTTGCTCTCTTAACTTCTTTAACTTCTTTAAGAAGGTCTACATCGATTCCTTCAGGATCATAAATCCAACCTGTTGAATCTGAACATGTAACAACCTTAGCACCCATCTGATGAGCTTTCTGAATAGCATAGATAGCAACGTTACCAGCACCTGAAACAACTACTGTCTTGCCTTCCATACTTTCGCCATGGTCTTTCATTAATTCCTGTGTTAAGTAAAGTAATCCGTATCCTGTAGCTTCTGTTCTTGCTAAAGAACCACCGTATGTAAGTCCCTTACCTGTAAGAACACCTTCGTATAATCCACGGATTCTCTTATACTGACCGAACATGTATCCGATTTCTCTTGCACCTGTTCCGATATCACCTGCTGGTACGTCAGTGTCAGCACCGATATACTTGCAAAGTTCTGTCATAAAGCTCTGGCAGAATGCCATAACTTCTCTATCTGATTTTCCCTTAGGATCGAAATCAGAACCACCTTTACCACCACCGATTGGAAGGCCTGTAAGTGAATTCTTGAAAATCTGTTCGAAACCTAAGAATTTAATAATACCAATATTTACTGATGGGTGAAGTCTTAAACCACCCTTGTATGGTCCAATAGCTGAGTTAAACTGTACTCTGTAACCTGTGTTAACCTGTACCTGTCCCTTATCATCAACCCAAGGAACTCTGAACTTAAACTGTCTTTCCGGTTCACAAATTCTTTCAAGTAAAGCTTCTCTTCTATACTTTTCCTCGTTTGCATCAATTACAGGTCTAAGTGAATTTAATACTTCTTCAACTGCCTGTAAAAATTCTGGTTCACTAGCATTCTTTTCTTTAACCTTTGCTAATACCTCGTCTACATATGACATTTTGTAGTCCTCCTTAATATATTTTTACTTAATCCTTGTAAATGCGTCAAAATTTATCTTCCGATGCCATTCACATGACTACAATTATATTATATAGACTTTATTTTTTCAACTATTCTTCTGTTCTTTATTTAATAAATTAAGTAATGATTGATAATTTTAAACACAAATTAAGTTCTATCCTTTATTTTCAACGTTTAGACTTAATAATCAAAAGTATTGACTTTTTTTAATGTAGTCAGCACCTCATTTTATCAGTCTGTTTGTTAATTTATTAACATTTTTCTTTATAAAATAAACATTTATTTTATGTTTTTTATACATTAAATAAATCATAAATATATTTATTTCTATTGCATTTTTGATTTAAAGAACCATGAACCAACATAGCTCAATATTAATGCTGCCGATATACCAATGGCACTTGCGGTAAATCCTCCTTCAAATATTCCAATTAGTCCATCCTTGTCTATATGTTCTGCCATTCCCTTCCATAAGTTATTTCCAAATCCAATAAGAGGTACACTTGCCCCTGCTCCTGCCCAATCAATTAAAGGCTGATATAAACCAAAGAAACCAAGTATAGTACCTAAAACTACTAATAAAACCATAACCCTTCCCGGTAACAATTTTGTTTTATCCAGTAAAATCTGAACTAATGCACAAATTATTCCGCCTATTAAAAAACTTTTTAAAAATATCATTTTTTCTCACTTTCTAACCTAATTTTCGTTTTACAATTTCATTTTCTAAATCATTACACACTTTCAATCACTACAAGATGAGCAATTCCCGGAACAGACTTTCCCTGATTAAAGCTTATAGGTGACATCAAAGCACCCGTTGGGATAAATAAAATTTTCTTCCACGCTTTTTTCTTCAGTTGTTTAAATACATAACTTGTAAGTACTGTCGCAGAACATCCGCATCCACTTCCTCCTGAATGAGTATCCTGATTTTCTTTATCAAACATTTCAATTCCACAATCCATATGCACTTTCGAAATATCTATTCCCTTTCGTTTCAGCAAATCAATTAGTATCGCCTGCCCTACATATCCTAAATCACCTGTTATTATTTTGTCATAATCATCAGGAGCGGTTCCAAAATCATTTAAATGATTATAAATAACATCTGCTGCTGCCGGAGCCATACATGCCCCCATATTCTGGGCATCCTTCACTCCATAGTCAATTATCTTTCCCGTTGTTACTCCTGTAATTCTTGCAAATCCTTTTCTTTTTGTAACTATTGCCGCTCCACACCCTGTAACAGTCCATGTTGCCGAAAATGGTCTTTGATTTCCATATTCTAATGGAAATCTAAATTGTCTCTCTGCGCTTCCAAAATGACTTGACGCCATGGCTATTACATTTTCTCCATAACCTGCTGCAACCATCATTGCTGCCAGACTTAATCCTTCGCCCATAGTTGAACATGCACCATATAGTCCCATAAATGGGATTTCATAATCCATTATTCCAAATGTGGTTGCTATTAACTGTCCTAACAAATCACCTGCAAAAATATATCTTATATCCTCTTTTTTTAATCCTGATTTTAACAACAGTTTTTGCACGGTTTCTTTTTGCAGTAAACTTTCTGCTTCTTCCCAGCTTTTACTTCCAAGCATTGGATCCTGCTCAATCACATCAAATAATTTTCCAAGTGGGCCTTCTCCTTCTTTAGGTCCAACTACAGATGCTCCCTCAAAAATATATGGGGCTTCCGCAAATTTAACACTTTGCTTTCCTATCATTTCTCCCATAATATTGATTTCCTCCCGATTTCATTAATTTTTCTATAATTAGTATTTGCATTGTAATATTTTATTATTCACTTTATTTTGTTTATAAAATTGCTTATTTGTAGATTTTTGTTGATAATTTCTTATTTTTTTCATAAAATAGTAGAATATATGCGTTTATTTACGGCATTTTTATTGCTTATGAAAATTTACGATTATACTTTACTTAAGATTTCTGATTTTCTAGCGAATAACAAATGAAATAAACCAAATTATAGTAAATTTATTTTTGCACGAATATTAGTCTAATTCGTGTGGTTCTAATTTTGAACAGTAAGGAGGAAAAATGACTACATCTGAAATTGGCATTCTTATTGCCATTATTGGCTATATGATAGGAATGATTTGTATAGGTTTTTACTATACAAAAAAGAGCCGAACAACACATGACTTTTATCTTGGGGGTAGAAAGCTTGGTCCTTTTGTTACAGCAATGAGTGCCGAAGCTTCTGACATGAGCAGCTGGTTACTTATGGGATTGCCCGGAGTTGCTTACTTTACAGGCGTAGCTGATGCTTTTTGGACAGCTGCCGGACTTGCAATAGGTACATATGTTAACTGGTTAATTGTTGCCAAAAGAATCAGACATTACTCATATGTTTCAAGGAATTCTATTACTTTACCTGACTTCTTTGCAAACAGATACAGAGATAATTCAAATATTTTAAAATTTATTTCCGCAACTATTATAATTATTTTCTTTGTTCCATATACAGCTTCAGGTTTTGCTGCCTGTGGAAAATTATTTAACCGTTTATTCGGAATTGATTATATGACAGCCATGATTTTTAGTGCTATCGTTATTGTAGCTTACACTTCACTTGGTGGTTTCTTAGCTGCAAGTACAACTGACTTAATCCAGAGTATTATTATGTCCATAGCACTTGCAATCGTCCTTTTCTATGGAGTTAATTCTGTAGGTGGAATGGATGTTGTATATTCAAATGTAAAAGATTTATCAGGATATTTAAGTTTAACTCATTTATATGATGCAACAACAAATTCAGCAACAAATTATGGATTCTTGTCAATTGCATCTACTCTTGCCTGGGGATTAGGATATTTTGGTATGCCTCATATCTTATTGAGATTTATGGCTATTGAAGATTCAAGAAAACTTACTTTATCAAGAAGAATTGCAACAATCTGGGTTGTTATTTCAATGGCTATTGCAGTATCAATTGGTATAATAGGATACAGCATGTCTATAAATGGAATTGTTCCAAGTTTTGGTTCTTCCTCAGAAGCTGAAACAATTATCGTACAGATTGCTCACCATTTAAGCAATAACGGACTTTTATTTGCAATAGTTGCAGGATTGATTCTTGCCGGAATACTTGCATCAACAATGTCAACATCTGATTCACAGTTACTTGCTGCTTCATCAAGTGTTACTGAAAATCTTATTGGTGGTGTATTTAATATTAAATTATCTGCAAAAGCAAACATTATTGTTGCCCGTATTTCAGTTATTGCAATCTCAATAATTGCAGTTTTCCTTGCAAGTAATCCTAACAGTTCTGTATTTCAGATTGTTTCATTTGCATGGGCGGGATTTGGTGCAACATTTGGTCCTGTTGTTTTATTCTCATTATTCTGGAAGCGTTCAAATAAATATGGTGCTATTGCCGGAATGATTTCAGGTGGAATTATGGTATTTGTATGGAAATTTCTTGTTAGACCTATCGGTGGTTCATGGAATATTTACGAATTATTACCTGCATTTATTATCGCCTCACTATTCATTGTTGTTGTAAGTTTACTTACTCCTGAACCTGAGCAGGAAATTTACGATGAATTTGACAAAGTAAAGAGAATGACAAATTAATATCGACTAATTTTAATTAAATGCGATTTACTATTTATAAAAAAAACGACTTTATTTGTAAGCTTTAAAAACTTCAATATAAAGTCGTTTTTTCTGTTTATAAACTAAATTTAATAATTATACTGCCTTCTTTTCATTGAAAATAAACTTTTCAATTACATGTACAATTCCATCATCGTCATTTGATTTGGTAACGTAATCTGCACTTTCTTTTACAATTTCCTGTGCATTTTCCATTGCAACACCAATTCCCGCATACTTAATCATTGATAAATCATTGAATCCATCACCACAGCATATTGTATTCTCTTTATTAAGTCCTAACATATTTACAAGAACATCTAAAGTTGCTGCTTTATCTACATTCTGTGGCATTATCTCAACGAAAAACGGTTCTGAACGATATATACTCAATTCATTTCCATACATTTCATTAAGCTTATTTTCTACTTCCAATGCTTTTTCAGGTTCTGCTGTCATAAGGCATTTATTTACATTAAAGTTTACATAGTCAGGGAATGGAGCTACGTCTTTAATTCTTATACCATTAATCTTAGCTTCATGCTCCATATATTTATCATGACGTGTTCCTGTAACTACACATTCATCTTCATAAGTAACTAATCCAACATTATTTTCTTTTGCAAAGTCATATAATATTCTAATATATTTTGCCGGCAATACCTGCTGGTATACAACTTCATTTGTTCTCCAGCTTGTTATCTTAGCTCCATTGTAAGATAATACAAATCCACCATAAACATCAAGTTCTAATTCGTCTGCTATATCTATTATTCCTGCTGTTGGTCTTCCCGATGCTATAACAACTATGTGTCCATTTTTCTGCAACTTAATTATTGCTTCCTTTGTCTTAGATGTAATTTCCTTCTTACTGTTTGTAAGTGTTCCATCAATATCTAACACTAACATTTTTCTTTCCATTAAGTTTTCTCTCCTAATACATCAATTTCTGCTAAGCAGTTGATTTTTCTTATATCTTGTATTCTATTAGTTTTAGCCTTTGTACTTTTGCATTCTATGTATTCTAGTACATAAAATTCATTTTGTAAACTTATTTTACTAAATTTTTCATTATTTTAATAAAATTTCAATAAAATGGTTTCAATTATTTTTGCTGCTACTACTCCATCACTTGCAGATGTAATGATCTGCCGTATTTTTTTATGTGTAACATCACCTACTGCGTATATACCATTAACTGACGTTTTTTTATCATCATCGACATAAATATAGTTATTTTCATCACGCTTAACACTTTTAGGAGCAATTTTACTTTCAGGTTCATAACCCACAAAAACAAATACACCATAACCTTCGTTATCTTCAAATTCCTTTGTATTTTTATTATTGTTTTCGTATTCTATATCTCCTATAGTTTCTTCATTGTATTCCGCTTCACTTTTAATTATTCCAACTCTCTGTACAAAATCATTTCCTGATACTTTTTCTATTTTAGAATTATAGAATACCTGTATTTTAGAATTGTCATTCAATTCTTTAACAATTGCTCCACTACAGGAAAGTTCATTTTTTCTTACTATCAAATTAACTTTTGATGCAAATTGTGCTAAAAATATACTTTCCTGACATGCAGAATATCCTGCTCCTACAACAAATACTTCTTTTTTCTCAAAAAATCTTCCATCGCATGTTGCACAATAAGATACTCCTTTTCCTATAAACTCTTCTTCGCCCTCAAAACCTGCCTTTTTGGGTGCTGCGCCTGTAGCTATAATTATTGCCCTACATTCTATTTTTCTCTTATCAGTAATAACAATTTTCTTATCATTTTCATCAATTATTTCTTTGGCAACTTCAAAAGAAAATTCTCCTCCATATCTTTCTCCCTGTTCATGAATACTGTCTGCCAAATCTTTTCCTGATATTTCATAAATTCCGGGATAATTCTTTACTTTTTGCGTAAGGGCAATTTGTCCTCCATAGCCTGATTTTTCCAATAATACCGCCTTAACCTTAGCTCTTGCCAAGTAAAGAGCTGCCGAAAGTCCTGCCGGTCCTCCACCAATAATTACTACATCATACATAAAAAACACCTCCATGTTTATTTTTTACCTGAAAGTAAAATAATATACATGAAGGTATCTTTCATATTACAATCCACTTTATAAAAATTCTATATTTGATTTCAAAGTATTAACATAAATAATATTCAATATACTTTTATATTTTTCGATGCATTTTATTTATTATCATTTATTTTGAAAAACTCATCTACCAAATGTTTCTTATCAAATACATTATTGTATTCAGAATAACAATAGTCCATTATTTTATCATAATATGGCGAAGATTTATCAAATGTGTGATAATATTTTCCGTCAGCTCCTATATATCCTCCGGCAGTAATTATTGGAATATCTTTTCTGATTTCGTTTACCATCTGTTGATATCCGCTCATAGAATTTCCTGCAATCTCATCTATCATTGTTCCCATATAATTTGCACTTATCTTTACATCCGTTTGTTCCTCTATATCGTAATTTGCCCATATTACAAATGGAGTATTATACTTTTCAAACATTTTATATTCATCACCTAATGAAAATCCTTTTTCAACATTTTCATAAAAATGATTATTTAGCTTTGGCTGATGGTCACCAAACATTATAATCATTGTAGGTTCATCTACATTTGAAAAATATTCAACTAATTTTTTAAAAGCGTCATCTGATGCTTTCACCAGATTAAGATAAATATTTACATCATCACCATAATCTTTAATAGTTGATATGTCATCGGATAAATTGTCCCATTTTCTATCATAACTACTGTGATTTTGCATTGTCACATCAAATAAGAAAAATGGTTTTTTATCCTTTTTTCTATTTTGCTCGTATACTTTAATTATTTTATCAAAATTTCCTTCATCAGAAACATGATTTCTTATAACTTTAGCGTTATTAAATTCCGGTAAATCATAAAATTTATCAAATCCCAAAAGAGGATATACTTTGTTTCGCTTATATCCACTTCCCTTATACGGATGCATGGCCACCATTCCACCATAGCCTTGTGCTCTTAAATTTGTAGCTAAAGAGGATGTTTTTCTGTTTATATAAGTCACATATGGAGTTGAACCTTTTGGCATAAATGCCATACTATTTGAAGTAAGCGCTTCATACTCTGTTTTTGATGTTCCACCTCCAAATATAGAAACAAACAAATCACCTTTTACTGTATTTTCAGTTAATCCATGTATAAATGGCATATAATCTTCATTTGTTTCGATATCTGATATTGATGAAAAATCTGCAAGTGCTTCATTCATAATCATTATAATATTAGGCTTTTTACCATTGCCTTTTATTCCGGGATATTGTGCTGAAATCTGTTCAACCTTATCTTCAGAATATCCTTCCGGTTTATGCCCCTTTATGTATCTGATACTATGTGTAAAGGTCAGATAATCCCCATATTTTCTGTAACTTTCCTGTGGTTTAAACATTTTAATTTTTAATGAATTATCAAATCTGCTACTCTGTATAAATAAAGAGAAACCACAAACAACTGCTAAGATTGCTATTCCTACTGAAATAAGTCTTTTCTTTCCGTTAAATAAATTATGCCTGTCTAATTTTAAAACATAAATGCTTAATACATATGTTAATATCACAAACAAATAACATCTGTAACTCATTCTGTAATTATAATTTCCAGCCACATTTGCTGCTGTTGTTGCTGAAAAAATATCAACTGCCAAAACCGCTGTACCTCTGAATTTTATTACATAATAGTAAACCAGACCAAATACAACTGATATTATGTTTATTCCAATTATTGTCCCCTTAAAGCTATTTGTAATAGCAAATATTATTAATACTATTATTGATATAATTATCAGATTAGCCATTATCTTATTTATCGAGAAATCCAATATTCTATGATGTGATGTATATTCTAACATAACAAAATTATAAGGAACCGATAAAATTACAAATAGAAATGAGACTATTGTATTATATTTTTGTGGGATTTTGTCTTTGATTAATATTCCTATACTTCCTACAATAAAAAGAAATGTAATAATAACAATCCTTGATGGAATAAATCTATGTCTAAGATACATTAAATTCTGCTTCCAAAAGGCAATATAAATTATGCACATTATAATCCATAATATTACATCTGCTATTAACTGTTTTTTATCTCTTTGAAATTTATTTTTGATATTTAAGTTTCCGTTACTCATTTTATACATTGTTGTCGCTCCTAATTATTACAATTTATTTATAACTCTAATATCTGATGTCGGTGTTCCGAGTTTTTTCACCCACTTATAATCAAACTCATGTTGGATTATACCTTTTGATTTTGCTATCATATTATATCAATATAAGATTAAGTAAAATTTATGTAAATTCTTAAGATTTACTTTCTTTTTTATTACAGAAAAATATTCCGGAGCGAAAATAAAACTCTCCTAAATAAAAATTCCAAAATGCTTTTCTTATGTTCACTTTAAAATTTTTGTTTTCGGAGAGTCTTTTAATTATTTTTATTTAATAATTTTCAGCTTTTACCTGGAAATATGACTGTGGGTGTGCACATACAGGACAAACTTCAGGAGCCTGTTTTCCAATACATATATGTCCACAATTGCTACACTGCCAGATTGTATCACCATCTTTTGAAAATACTAAACCTTTTTCAACATTTTCCAACAATTTCTTGTATCTTTCTTCATGTTCTTTTTCAATTGCTGCAACGCCTTCAAATAAAGTTGCTATTTCGTCAAATCCTTCTTCTCTGGCTTCTTTTGCAAATGTTGCATACATATCGGTCCATTCGTAGTTTTCACCTGCTGCTGCATCTGCTAAATTTTCTGCAGTAGTTCCAATTCCACCTTTTAATAATTTAAACCATATTTTTGCATGCTCTTTTTCATTTGCTGCAGTTTCTTCAAAAATATTGGCAATCTGAACATATCCTTCTTTTCTTGCTTTTGAAGCATAATAAGTATACTTATTTCTTGCCTCTGATTCTCCTGCAAATGCTGCTAATAAATTTTCTTCTGTCTTTGATCCTTTTAATTCCATTATGTAACCTCCTGTAAATTTAAATATTAAATCGGAAAACCTGCAGGTGTATAGTAAATCATTCTAATGATGTAATACACTATGGTTAGTCCGCAACATACAATCCAATAATAATCCATATATTTATATTTCTTTTCAAGTATATATCTTTGCACAAACATCATTGCAATTCCAATATCCCAAATGACAGCTGCTGCATTATAATGCATTGCAGCTTTAAAATGCCCTGTAAGAAGTGAAATACTGCCTCTGGTAAGTCCACATCCCGGACATGATATTTTAAATAATATCTTACTTGGACATATATCATTAAATATCAAAGATGTGATAAAAATGTAAATTATCACGCAACTTATAAGCGGATAATACTTTTTTATATCCTTAAAAATATTGTTAATTATTTTTTTTATTTCATTAATCACATTTATCGTCATTACTTTGTATTTTTCAAGTTAATTTCTTATTCTGTTTATACTATTAAAATAAGAAATTAACTCTCAACTCATTCTATATTTTCTATCTTTATTTTTCTTCTGATTACTAGTTTTATTGTAACACAATTTACCTAAAAAATGTCTTGTAAAATGTCTTTTTATTCTATAATATATCATTTTTATTTTATTATCAGTTAAAATCTAAACGCTTATTTTCTTTATTTCAACTGTTCTCTATTTTTGACTCAATTACTTTTATTATTATCACCATACTAAATTAATAATCCAATATATGATTCCTAATACCCAGCTGCTAAAAATTCCGTATAGAATAACCGGTCCTGCTATAGTAAATATTTTACATCCAATACCAAAGACCTGACCCTCTGCACCGAATTCTGTTGCCGATGATGCCACACCATTTGCAAATCCAGTAATCGGCACTAACGCACCTGCTCCACCAAATTTTCCAATCTTAGGATAAATATTGAGACCTGTTAATATTACACTTTCCGCTATCAATACAACCGTTGTCCAATTGACTGCCTGTTCTTTGTCCATTCCAAAGTATTTAAATAATTCAATCCAAACCTGCCCCATAAGACAAATTAATCCACCTGTAATAAACGCTTTTAGCATATTTTTCCATAATGGAAATGAAGGTGTTATATTTTCAACATATTGATTATACTCTTCTTTTGTTATATTTTCATTCCCAACACATTTGTCACTGCTATTATTTTTAAACTCTTTCTCATCATTTACATTTACTGTTTTGTCTCCACTCATTTTTCTTCTCCATCTACAATTTATTTTAATTACGTCGTTCTACTACTGTAATATATCAGACTAATTTACGTTCCATCAGCTTTAATTCATACTAAAAAAATAAATTAAAGCTCCAACTCCTTTTCCTAGAGCCACACTTAACACAATAAAGCTCAATCCTACTGCTAACTTCATTCTTCTTGCAAATATAGCTGTCGCATTTAACGCCTCGGCCAGAGAAATTGCCAAACATCCTACGAATATCCCATGACACAAACCTATTAATGCTAATAATTGATTTCCTAGTTTCATTCCCTCATAATTTAGTTCAAACACCCAGAATATATTAAATAGAATTGCACCAAAAGCAACTGCATTTTCATATTGTCTTACATATTTTGCAGTATGTGTCTTTTCAGCAAATCTTGTCATTACGCCTGTAGTCGTTATAAGTGCAAAAACTCCCGCTGCTATTATTCCACCACCTGCAAGTCCTATTATTGATAAAATTATTATTTGTACAATACTCATGAATTTCTCCATATTCTACATTTTATTTTCAGGACTTTATTTTAAATCCAGTTTTCCATCTTCTCTGTTATGCCCATCAACTAGTGCATCATTTATTTCATTTTCATATTTTCTCATTTCTGTTTCTATTGGAGTTGGATCTTTAGTAATTTTCTTTGGTCCAAAATGATTGTAAAATACTGTTATTCCCACTGCCAAACCTATGGCATAAGTAAGTTCTAAAATTTTTGCTCCACCAACTGTATCTTCGCTAATCTGTCCACTTATCTGCAAAAACATTTGGTCTATAGACACGTCATTATTGAATGACATAATAGAAAATCCTGCTCCGAAAAATAATAAAATACATATAATACCTGTCTTTAATATTTCTAATGATTTACATGAAGTATTTGATTTTTTAAATTCTACAATACAATCTGTTTCTCCTATATTTGATATATCAACATTCTGAAATTTTTCATCTATTATTTCTATTATTTTCATAATCGAAATAACATATCTGTTACCTAATTCAGGCTTATCTGCTAATATTTTTATTGGTTTTATATTATTAACTATATTCTTATTTTTAGATTCTATTTTTGCTATATCCCCTATTGTCACCTTCTCATGAGTTACTTCCACACTTCTGTCCATTTTTATATAAACTGTATCACTCATTACATTTTCTGCCTTTCACTTGATTAACACTTATTATGTACATTTTTTGTAATTTTATTATTTTTTAATAATTAATACTAAAAAATTATGGTTTAAAAATAAGGATAATCGAATTTTTTTTAGTACACTCCTAACTTAACCTCAACTAGATTAGTTTCTCAAAAGCTTCGATTATCCAATTTCTTTCCAGCCTATGGCTTCATTAGTAAAAAAAGCAGATGGATTCTTATTCCTTTTTATTCTTAAGGAATATCATTCATCTGCCTTTCATCATTTTACAACATTATACTTTTTTCATTAATCTGTAATATTATAATCTTTCATTAATTTCTTCTGATATTCAATATCTTTAGTAGCCCTATCTAAATCTTCATACCTTTTACTATCTAATAAAATTTTAGTTAGCTTGGTAAATGCTTCTAGCTTTGCCTCTCCAGCCTTGCTTTCGTTAAAATTCTTTTCTCCAGCCTCGATACCTGAACTTGTGATATTCCCAGTTGCTCTCCTACATCTTTTTGTGACATATTTGAAAAATATCGCATTTTTATTAATCGGCGCTCGTTGTCTGTCATTTCATTTAATATTTGTGAAATCATTACTTTATTTATTGCTTCCTCTTCGCAGCCTTCCTCATTTTTTAATTTATCCATTAAATATATTTCATTTCCATCATTTTGGTATATTGTCTGATGCAGTGATTCAACTTCCATTGACGAATCTATTGCCATCGATATTTCTTCCTCACTCACTTCCAACTTACTAGCAAGTTCACTTATAGTTGCATCCCTTCCAAGCTCATTTTTAATTCTTTCATTTTCCTGATATGCTTTATACGCCAGTTCTTTTAACGCCCTGCTTACTTTTATAAGTCCGTCATCTCTTAAGAACCTTTTTATTTCACCGGCTATCATAGGTACTGCATATGTAGAAAACTTAACATCGTATTGCATATCAAAGTTATCTACTGATTTAATTAACCCGATGCATCCTATCTGAAATAAATCCTCTGCCTCATATCCTCTATTTGTAAATCTTTTTACAATGCTCCATATAAGTCCTGTATTTTCAAGAATTAATTTATCCCTAGCCATCTTATCACCTGCATGAGCCTGTTTAATCAGCGTTATTGCATCCATTATTTCCCTTCTTTTCAATTCTTTTTAGTTCTTTTGTCATTGTCACGCTTGTTCCTATGTACGGCTTAGACCACACGTCTACCGTATCCATAAATAATTGCATAAATGCAAATCCCATTCCGGCACGGTCATTCTCCGGTTTAGATGTATACATAGGCTCCATTGCTTTTTCTATATCATCTATTCCTGTTCCATCATCTCTTACAATGATTGTTATTAACGATATATGTAAAATTTCATCTTCTTTTTCAATTATTATTTCCCTTAAATGGCATTTAATTTCTACGATTCCTTTTTTATCTCTATATCCATGTATTATTGAATTCGTAACTGCCTCAGAAACAGCTGTTTTTATATCATTTATCTCCTCTAAAGTAGGGTCAATTTTTGTTAAAAAGGAGGCTACACCCATTCTTGCTAAAGACTCATTCTCAGACACGCTATCCATTTCTAACTTCATATTATTTTCAAATATTTTCTTTACCATTTGTCTCCTCCTAAATATTTACAGTCAGACTTGAAGCTTCTGATTTTTTGCAAATTTTATATAGTCCTGAAATAGAAAAAATTCTATCTATTGTATCATTTATATTTAACACGGTAATTTCCCCACATGCCTTCTTTACAAGTTTGTATCTGCCTAAAATGACCCCTATTCCTGAACTATCCATAAACGTGGTTCTTTTAAAATTAAATATTACATTTTTTAACTGATTAGCTAATATATACCAATCGCACTGTTCCATTATCATTCTTGAATTGTGATGGTCTAATTCCTCCGGCAAAAATACAATTAAATTTTCACCTCTTATTTCATATAAAACTTCCATAAAACCTCCATTTGAAAATTATTTTTATACAACAAAAGAAAAAGCCATTGCATTTATCGCAATAGCTTTTTCTTTTGTATCTTATATTCTTATATTTAATTGTACTCTTATTCTTCAGAAGTTGTAGTTTCATCACTTGATGTTGTAGTATCATCAACTCCTGCCTGAGTCTTTGCTGTTGTGTAATTCTTAGAGTTAGGGAATTTGTCCACTATCTCCTTGAAATATTTTTTAGCATTCTTTTCATCACCGTTATTTTTATATGACCATGCTAAATAGTAATAAGCATCATCATTATTAGAATCTGCTTCTATTGCCTTAAGGAAATTAGTAATGGCGGCAGAATAATCTTTTTTATTTAATGCTTCCATTCCGGCATCATAACTTGTTTCTGCTACTCTTGATGCAATCTTACTGTTCAAAGTATTATATACTTCAGTAAATGCTGATGAGTTCATTTCCAAAGATGTATCAACCTTTAAAATACTTTTAGCACTGGCATCATAATCGCTCTTTAAGTAACTTGCAACCGCTGATAATAACTGAGTATAATTCTTACTTAAAGTATTGTCTGTATCTGTATATTCACCAAGCCTTGCTGCCAAATCTTCCTTTTCAGCTGTTAAAGTATCTACACTCTTTTGTAACTCTGAAATAGAAGAATCCTTAATTGCAATTTTTTGATTGTAATCAACTTTTACCTGTGATATCTGATCACTAACAGTTGATACTCTTGCCGGTGTTACAATGAAAAATACCAAAGCTGCACCTAACAAAACACCCATAACTATATGAATTATACTCTGAGCACTTGAAGTTGCTTCTTTAAAATTATTCTTTGGAATTATAACATCATCACCACTTAAATATGGTCTGTCTATCATAGTTCCACGAAGATCCATTCTACGTTTTCTTCTACGTTCAGGATTATTTTTCTTTTCATCTTCTAAATAATTTGTAATTTCCCTTAAGTATCTTACACAAAGTGGATTACACTTATCAATCTTTAAAGCTTTCTTTGTTGCTTTTCTGGCTCTTTCGTACTCACCATGTTTCATGTAAAGTACGGCTAACAACTGATATCCTTTTATAAGGTTTGGATTCTGATTCAAAACCTTCTTCAGCTGAATAATAGCCATATCATCTGTTCCATCTTTTGCATATTCTAATGCAATATTAAATTTCTTAATTGTATGGTTTAATTCATCAATTTTGCCCTTATCGGCCTGAATTGCCGCCATATATTTATCTGCTGCATTGTTGTCCGGCTGAAGGTTCATGCTCATTACCCATTCCGAAAAAGCCTGAACTGTTTCACCCATTTCAAAATAAACAAGGCCTAAAAGGTTTCTTGCATCAGTATTTCTTTTGTTTAATTTTACACTTCTTCTTAAGGCATCTGCTGCACCTGACAAATCTCTGTTAAGTGCCTTTGTAAGCCCCATGTTGTAATAAGTGTTTGACAACTTCACAATCTTTTTATATATGCTGACATCCATACCACAATGACTGCAATAATCACTATTTGTAAGGACATTACCACAGTTAAAGCATATCATATTATTTCTCCATCTATGTTGCCCTCAGTCTAAGCCATACACATATGTTATATGGCTAAAACGACTTACTGGTTATTAGTTCCTTTTAATCCATTTACCATTTCAATCATAATATCAGTTATATCTGACACATCGTTATTGTATATGGCATCTTCAGCTTCTTCAATTTCAAGACTTGGATGAAATTTCTTAATTTCTTCATCAAAATTAATCATTCTGATTCCTCCTTTTTAACCTGATACAGTTTATTGGTGAATATAAATTTATACCACCATAAACTGTAATCAAACCTGCCACAATTATTTCTTTAAGTTTTCTAACTGTGACTGAACCTGCTTCATCATTTCCTGATATTTAGCCTGTTTTTCTTTTTCTTCATTAATCTTCTTTTCAGGTGCCTTACTTACGAAGTTAGGATTTGCAAGCATTCCATTAACTCTTGCTAATTCCTTATTTAATCTTTTTACTTCTTTTTCAAGACGTTCTATTTCTTTTGCAATATCAACTAATTCTGCAAATGGCATATATACAATTGCTTTGTGAAGAACTACTGATACGGCATCATCATCAATGCCTGTCTTATCAGCCTGAATAATTACTTCACTTGCATGACCAAGTGTTGCAAAGAATACTTTACCATTTTCAAATATATTTCTTGTAACTTCATCATCTGATACAACAAATACTTTTGCTTTCTTGCTTGGTTTAACATTCATTTCAGCTCTTGTATTTCTAATACCACGAACTGCTTCTTTAATTAATTCTACTGCATTTTCTTCATTAGCGAAAGCATATTCTTCTGTGTATACAGGCCATGATGAAATCATAATTGATTCTTCTTCATCTTGAATTGTACAGAATATTTCTTCTGTTACAAATGGCATATATGGATGAAGCATCTTTAATGCATCAATTAACACTTTCTTTAATGTCCAAAGTGCTGCATATCTTGTGTCATCTGTTTCACTGTATAGTCTAGGTTTAACCATTTCAATATACCAGTCACAGAATTCTTCCCAGATAAATTCGTAAATCTTATCTGCAGCAATACCAAGTTCGTATTTTTCCATGTTATCTGTTACGTCTTTTACTAATGTATTTAACTTAGATAAAATCCACTTATCAGCATCTGTAAGCTGTTCAGGTTTATTATTTAAATCAATACCTTCTTCAGGCATGTTCATCATAATAAATCTTGAAGCATTCCATACTTTGTTAGCAAAGTTTCTGCTTGCCTCTACTCTTTCCCAATAGAAACGCATATCATTTCCGGGAGCATTACCTGTAATTAATGTAAATCTAAGAGCATCTGCACCATATTTATCAATTACTTCAAGCGGGTCAATTCCGTTTCCAAGAGACTTACTCATCTTACGTCCCTGTGAATCTCTTACAAGGCCGTGAATAAGTACTGTATCAAATGGAACTTTTCCTGTATGTTCAAGCCCTGAGAACATCATTCTGATTACCCAGAAGAAAATAATATCATATCCTGTTACAAGAACATTTGTAGGATAGAAATAATCCATCTCTTCTGTATTATCAGGCCATCCGAGTGTTGAAAAAGGCCATAATGCTGATGAGAACCATGTATCAAGTGTATCAGGGTCCTGCCTCATTTCTTTACCACACTTAGGACATACTGCATGGTTATCCTTTGTTACAACCATTTCTCCACAGTCATCGCAATAAAATGCAGGAATTCTATGACCCCACCATAACTGACGTGAAATACACCAGTCACGAATATTTTCTAACCAATGGTAATAAGTTTTGTCAAAATGAGGTGGTACAAACTTTGTATCTCCATTCTTAACTGCTTCAATTGCAGGTTTTGCAATTTCTTCCATCTTAACAAACCACTGTTTTGATACTCTTGGTTCAATTGTAGTATGGCATCTGTAACATGTACCTACATTATGTTCATGATCTTCAATCTTAACAAGATATCCTTCTTTATCCAAATCTTCAACAATTGCTTTTCTTGCTTCATATCTGTCCATACCTGCGTATTTTGGATAATCATCAACAATCTTAGCATCATCTGTTAAGACATTAATTACAGGAAGATTGTGTCTAAGGCCTACTTCAAAGTCATTAGGATCATGTGCCGGTGTAATCTTAACAACACCTGTACCAAAGTCAATACCTACATAATCATCTGCTACAATAGGAATCTCTCTTCCAACTAAAGGAAGTGTAAGAGTCTTTCCTACTAAATGCTTATATCTGTCATCATTTGGATTAACTGCTACTGCTGTATCACCAAGTAATGTTTCAGGTCTTGTTGTAGCAAGCTGAATATATCCTGAACCATCTGTTAAAGGATATCTTAAATGCCAGAATTTTCCTGCCTGATCTTCATATTCTACTTCTGCATCTGAAATAGAAGTAAGACAATGTGGACACCAGTTAATGATTCTTTCACCACGGTAAATCTGTCCCTTATTATATAAATTTACAAATACTTCTTTTACAGCCTTTGAACAGCCTTCATCCATTGTAAATCTTTCTCTGTCCCAGTCACATGATGAACCAATTTTCTTAAGCTGTGAAACAATACGTCCACCATACTGTGCTTTCCACTGCCATGCTCTGTCTAAGAATTTTTCTCTTCCTAAATCTTCCTTTGTAATTCCTTCTTCGCGCATCTTTTCAACAATCTTAGCTTCTGTTGCAATTGATGCATGGTCAGTTCCAGGAAGCCATAATGCTTCATATCCCTGCATTCTCTTAAAACGTGTAAGTATATCCTGCATTGTGTTATCAAGGGCATGTCCCATATGAAGCTGCCCTGTAATATTTGGTGGTGGCATAACGATTGTAAATGGTTTCTTACTTCTGTCTACTTCTGCATGAAAGTATTTCTTTTCCTGCCATTTTTCATATAATCTGTCTTCAATATCGGCAGGATTATAGTTCTTTTCTAATTCCTTCATTGTGTACTCCTTTAAAATAATTTGTAATCCAGTCTGCAAATTATCATCCTTATGAACGGAAAAAGACAGATTTAAAATGCTGTCTCTTTTGTATGTTTAAATCCACAGACATTTTCCTAAAAGGGCGAATATCCGCGGTACCACCTTTTGTTTTACTTATCATATCCTTAACGGGGACGAATCGTCATCAGCTACTGATAGTTTTTAACTGTTCACTGATGCTGCTCCAAAGCTACCTTCCCTCGCACTTACTTATAGGTCTTCCACCAACAACCTACTCTCTGTTAAGCAGTTACAAGATACTCCTCTTCATCATAGCATTTATTTTTTTCTGTTTTTTATCATAATAATTAAAAAGTTATTTGTCAACTGCCTAAGCTAAACCTTCACAATTTCTTAACTATTTATTTCTACAATATATTCTCTCTTACGTCGGCTAATATAATCTTTCTCAATTGTGTCGTTCCAATTTACATGAATATGAGCCTTAAGCTGTATGATTTCTGTTCTAAGTCTGTTAACTACCTGATCACTTACTTTGTATTTTTCAACATCGTTTTTCAAATTAGTAGCATTACCTGACATAAGGTCACACAATATTATTGACTCTAATGATTCTGCAGCACTATTTAATCTATATGCATTTCTAAATGCCACTAAAGCCTCATCGTACTCAAACAGTCTTGTATAGGCAACTCCTAAATTATTATAAACACTTCCATAAAAAGTTTCTGATAATTCACTATTTGTTCCCTTATTTATAATGCTCTGATAAAAAGAAATTGCCATATTATATTTATGATTATCAAGTAATATGTCTGCCTTAGCCTTTATTCTTTCGGCAGATGTTTTTGAATTAAGCATTACTAAATGTCTTTCTAAATCATCTGCTTCCTTTTGTGTGTAATATCCTGAATTTTTTATTACAAATGCAATCATTTCGCCTAGATTACCATTTTTATTTAATGCCTGTCTTAGCCCTGTTGCTATTGTTGTCTGCTTTAATTCATTTTCAATATAATCAATCAGACTTTCACTAAAAAATTCTTCATCCACTAAATAAAGATAATTATAAAGATAATAATTTAATTCTTCTATCGAATATATATTTTTATTAATTTCAGTTATATAATAAGGTTTTTCTGAGTGCAATGTGCACATTGTGATGTCACTCATACTGTCACTTCCTCTCTAACTACTTTTCCTGAGCTTTCATAGAATTCTCCAAACCCGATATCTTTTATCTCTATTGCAAACTTATTTTCATTTACATATGCAAATTTTATCCGGATTCTTACTGTCTTATTTTTTCTTGCCGGGAAATCCTGTAAATCAATGTAAAAGTTTTCTGATTCTTTTGTAATAGGTGACTGTATTGTGAATTTTGCTATTGTCGGTTTATCCAAAATACATTCTGCAACAGCACCTGCTTCGTACCAGTTAGTTCCTATTTTTGAAAGCACAAGCTGTTTCTCGCTTCCCTGATGGTTTACTTCCATAGAAACATTTACCTTAGTTCTTCCCTTACAGGATATGATATAATCACTAAAATTTGAAATATAAAACAATTCTTTTGCACCATAAACTGCACCTTTTACTATCAGGTTATTTCCTTTAAATACACGTCGGTTGTTACATGTTTTTTTAAGTGTATTTTTCCAGTCTCCACTATAAAAACCTTCACCTGAAAAATATACTGCTGAAATAACGTGTTCATTCAATTCTTCGTCCATAAAATCTTCAAGAATTTTGTCAGCCTCATCAATATCTGTTTTAATATTATCAAATGTTAAAACATCATCTAATTTTTTCGTTTCTACATCTGCTATATGTGCTTCTCTTGTATGTCTTATGCTAAGTCTTCTATAAACAAGCCCCTGCTGTGAAAAATCCAACATTAAAACATTATTTACCCACACATCTTTATGCTGGTTTAACACATAGTAGATAAAACTTTCTGAATGGCTTAATATTTTTGTATTTTCTTTCTTATATCCTAAAGCTTCTATAGTTTCATAAAAGCATTCCATTATTTCCACTGTCAAATTATCTACTGTCATTACAATGCTTTTAATTATCTTCCCGTTTGTGTAATTTGCCGCTAATTTTACAAAATAAGCTATATATGCTTTCATCATTGCTCTATTCTGGTCTTTTAACTCATCATAAAACAATGCTTCCGGTAGGTTTGTAACAACTTTTCCACTTTCTCTCTGGCTTCTGTTAATTGCCTCTTCGCCTACTGACCATTCTTTTAATTCATCATTAAAAAACATAACTGTAGGTACAAGAAAATGCTTATCCTGTCCAACGCTAATTGATTCAGGCTCCCCTGCATCATTCAAAAATGCCAACTGAGAAAAATCACTTGAAAAATCTATTCCAAGAATAAGTGCTTTATTATTCATTGTTATTCCTCCTGCCTATAGTAACTTAAATAACTGTTCTGATGCATCCGTATGAAGTTCATATGTTTCCATAAGTTCTCTTGCATCCTTGTCTCTGTGAAGTTCTTTGCAAATCATCATGCCGTTAAGCATTCCAAATCTTCCTTCATCATTAAAAATATCTTTCTGATTTATTTTCATTGTATATTTCTTTGTCTCAATACTGTCAGTTTCAGATATTTCTTCAAAATAATATTCTATTTCTTCTCCAAAGAACATAATTACATCTTTTGTAAATATTCCTGAATAAACACTACGCATTTCTTCAGTTTTTTCCTTTGTTTCGCCTGTTATGGATTTTATCTTATAAGTAATGTATACTTTATTCTTTGGATTTGTACGATAGTCAATTATGGTTTTATCCACTATATTGTATGGAACTGCAAACCATTTATTAAACTTCTTATAAAATTCAAATACAATATTCTTTTTAGCTAACTGACTCATCAGTTTCTTTGATGTTTCAATCTGTTCCTGTGTTACATGCTCACTTTCAATCACATGTGACAAATATCCGATTTTTGAAATAACTGTCACTTCCGTTCCATCCTTAATATCCTGCTGCATTATATCCCATGTTGAATCCGGACAAGGAATATTTTTAACAAAATAATTATATGAAACATATGTGTAAAACGCTTTTCTAATTGTTGCATATGAAGGATTCTGTACATATTTATTAAATATTCCATGAATTCTTTCACTTACATCCCCTTCAAAAATGCACTGAACAAGTAGTCTTTCCGTCAATGTGTTTTCAATTATGTTCTTTTTATTAATTTCCTCATATAACATAAACATTTCTTCGTTTGTTCCAAGGAAAAATCTTCCAAGATAAGCAAGAATTACTCTTGTAACCTTATTCATCCTAAATAATTTCACACACATTTCAAGTATAAAAGCATCTTCTTCAAACTCTGTTTCTTTAATTATTCCTGTACAAAATTCTTCAACACTTTCATCGCTTAATCTTTCCGGACCATATTCTAATATATACGGATATACACTCTTATATTTCTTATTTGCAATAAGTATTGACATTATTTTATTTCTGGAGTCTTTATCTAACTCGTTCATATTCATTTCCATTACATAATCATCATACTCATCTAAATAAGAATTCTTATAATAGTAAGAAACAATTTCATTTAAAAGATATTTTCTATATGTTCCTCTTATATTTTCAACATTAAGCATATCCTTTAACATCTGTAAAATATCAACATTTGCTGATTTTTTTATGTTTTTTTCTATCTTTGCTAACTTTAAGTAGATGCTTCCATTATCTACCTCAGAAATCTTAACATTTCTTAAAATTTTCCTGCATGTATATTCTATATTTACGTATTTGTTTCTATCTTTGTCCACAAATATTATTACAGGGTTGTCTGTATATATTTCAACAAAAGCCTCTCCTCCATTAAGGTGAACCTGCTGAGGTTCGTCTAATTCTTTATGGTATATTATAACTTCTGTAATATTGGGATTATCAACAGTTATTCTCCATGCATTTAATATACTAGGTAATGATTTTGTCATTCTGTTGTTAACAAAATGTGGTGTGAGCATTTTTTTGTACAATTCAATAAGATTATTATCAATATGCTTATTAATAATCTCTTCTTCTACATATTTTTCTAATCCGGCTTTGTATTTTTTATACATCTCACTTGCCTGGTCAAAATATTTAATTATATTCTGATATAAATATGCTTTATTATAGGCTAACGTTTCCGTTGTAAACGCAAAGTATTTGTATATCTGTGGATATAATTTAAACATTTTTGTTGTATCAATTGTGTACATATAATACTCGTAAAGTTTTGTTACTTTGACATCATGTTTAACTCCGGCATCATACCATTTAAAATAGAACTGTTTCTTTTTGTCTCCGCTTACAAGCATCTGGCAAATTCCTTCCAGTACTTTCACATCTTCTGTCTTTTCATATAAATCAGCCAATATTTCAAATTTTATTTTGTCAAATTGTTTTTCTTTTTCAAACAAAGTAACTATCTGCTTATTTAAATTGTCATTGTACATATCATATTTATTTATGAATCTCAAAAGTAATAATTCAAATTTATTTATAACCCTTAATAGTTCCGGTTGCTTTGAAATTATTTTTGCCGCTTCATACAACATCACAGGACTTGTACATCCTTTATTAAACTGATCTTTTACTAAAGTATATTTAAGACTTGGATTTTGGTCATATCTGTCATCCATGTACATTAACATCCACAATAACTTCCATGAATCATAACCATTTTCATAATAGTTCTTTATTTCTTTTCGAACTTCTTCTGTGTAAGTAGCATTTTGCTTATATATCGTTTTCAAATATAAATAATAGCAATATGCTTCAACACTCTTAAGTTTGTTATTTGTCTTACTTACTGATACTAATTTTGACAATTGCATAAGATATGAAGTAATCTGTTCTTCTTCACCATCTAATATTGTAAGTTGAGTTTTTATCAACAATGCCATTATATCTTCATTGTTATAATGTAATCTTTTCTCTGCAATGTCCTCTGTTGACTTTTTCCAATCTAATGAGTTTATCTTTCCGGTACGGAAATTCATATATAATCTCATCACATCAATAATATCCTTTTTATTTTCGATATATTTAGATATATCTTCTGTAGGATTGTTAACATGAATTTTATATGTTAAGGTCTGATTAACTGTCTTTAACACAATTTCTGCATAATTACTGCCCCTGTGTAATTTGAATGGATTTATCAAATATTCATATTCGCAGGTGTTTCCAATAAAATTGTCCAGATTTATTTCATTTTTGCAGTTATGAAGTATTTCACCATTAATTTCAACTTTTATGTCTACATATCCCCAACCACTCTTTGTAATTTTAAGAGAGTCTGCATAAGATTCCTTTATATCTTCGTATGTCTTTTCATTATCTACAATACTGATTGTAACAGGTTCTTTAAGGCCTTTTTTAACAAGGAATTCTTCCATTGCTATCTCTTTGTTATAATTTTTCATCAATTCATTGTACAAGGCTCTTGTATAAACATCCTGTCCGATAATGTTGTGTTTAAATTCTCTTGACATAAACAATTTAATAGCTTCCTCATGAGAATACTGAACTAATTTTGTAAAATCCTCAAGATTATTTATTGGGCCCATTGAAGATTCTATATTTTCTTCCTTCACATGAATATTAAAATTAACAGAAAACTCTCCGGCATTTGATACTATGTCTATTTTACCTGACACATCGTCTCCCGGATAAAGATGTTCAGTATTCGCCTCAAATCTGATTGTATTGTCTTTTCCTAAAAACTGATCATTTTTTAGTTTCAAATGATAATCTGAAGAATATACCACTCCTTTTATATTCATATTTGATTCAGAGCGGATGTTAAATGAGCCGTAGGCTATCTCCCCTTTTGCTAACACCATATCAAAGCTATTATGGGAAATCTGTGCCTTAGGCACTTCATAATCTACATTTCCAATTGCTAATTTTTCTATTAATGCTTTCAATTTATCACCTTTCTAATCACTCTAGTGCTATCCCTTTATCTTTTTAAAATGTTCTTTTACTTTAACTTCGTATCCTAAATCTCCCGGATTGTAAAATACTTCATTTACAAGCTCATCCGGCAAATATTGCTGATTAACATAATGATTTTCATAATCGTGTGCATATTTGTAGCCATCACCATGTCCAAGCTTTGCTGCGCCTTTATAATGTGCATCCATTAAGTGAACCGGTATTCCTGATATCTTTGTATTCTGTACTGCACTCATCGCCTTCTCTAATCCCATATAAGAAGCGTTGCTTTTCGGTGCAGTAGCCATATATACCACTGCCTCTGCCAATATTATCTTTGCTTCAGGCATTCCAATCTGGTGGACGGCATTTGCAGCAGACACGGCAACTGTTAATGCATTAGGATCTGCCATTCCCACATCTTCCGCCGCTGATATCATAATTCGTCTTGCTATAAATTCAACACTTTCACCTGCATAAAGCATTTTTGCCAAATAGTAAAGTGCCGCATCAGGATCTGAGCCTCTCATACTTTTTATAAATGCAGATACTGTATCATAATGGTTGTCTCCTGATTTATCATATCGGATGGCTCTTTTCTGAATACATTGTTCTGCAACTTCCATTGTTATGTGGATTGTTCCATCTTCACTTTTATCAGTAGTTAAAATTCCTAATTCAATAGCATTTAATGCTGTTCTTGCATCACCATTTGAAATTTCGGCTAAAAAGTCAGCCGCATCATCATCTATTCTCGCATTAAACGCTCCCATTCCTTTTTCTTTATCATTAACTGCTCTTAAAATTAGCTGTTTTATATTCTCTGTCGAAAGCGGCTTTAATTCAAACACAATAGAACGTGAAATTAAAGCCCCATTAACTTCAAAGTATGGATTTTCAGTGGTTGCCCCTATAAGAATTAACGTTCCATCTTCTACAAATGGTAAAAGGTAATCCTGCTGTCCCTTATTAAAGCGATGAATTTCATCTACAAACAATATAGTCTTTCTTCCATACATTCCCATTGTCTGTTTAGCCTTTTCCACTACTTCTTCCATATCTTTCTTGCCTGCAACAGTAGCATTTATCTGAGTAAATTCTGCACTTGTTGTATTCGCAATTACTTTTGCCAATGTTGTTTTCCCAGTCCCAGGCGGTCCATAAAAAATAATTGAACTTAACTTATCTGCTTTAATTGCTCTATATAAAAGTTTATCTTTACCTATAATATGCTCCTGTCCAACTACTTCGTCTAATGTTGTTGGTCTTAGCCTGCTTGCTAATGGAGAATCCTTCTCCATATTTTCATTTCTCATAAAATCAAATAAATCCATTGATTTCACTTCCTTATTTTACTTTTAATTACTCACTTGTGAATTATCTGACCCAATAATCAAAATTATTTTAACACAATATACCTTTAGAATAGTACTTTAAGGCATATCCGTTTTTTATTTTATCACATTTTACCTTCTTTTTGTACATTATCTATGAATTAGAACAGTATTACCAATTACTGCTTAAATATGGCATCAAAGTTGGGGCGTTTGCCCTAACATCATAATAAATGTTTATTCACATTCCACAATTTTACTTTAAGGCTTAGATTATTATGCCCTGATAGTAAGCTTATCAAGTATATTTGTGCTTTTTTCGCGCATTTCGCTTAATTTAATTAAGTTTTTACTTTTCTTTTTTTGTTTTTCTTAAGTTTTATTGTTGTCTTTTCTTAATTATGTTAAAGTTCTACTTAATGGCGTCTATGCTAATGTAGCTATAGACTCTAATTACTAAACATAGATTTTTCTATGTACAATAGGAGGTCACTATGAACAACATAAATGAAAACATACCTGATCAGATTACACCACAGATATTAAAATATGCAGACAGATGCATTAATAATTCATGTATTGATGAATCTCTCTATAATTTATACGATGTTAAGAGAGGTCTTCGTGATAAAAACGGTAAAGGTGTTCTTACAGGCCTTACCGAAATCGGTGATGTTCATTCCTACGATATGATTGACGGAAAAGCTGTTCCTTGTGAAGGAAAACTTTTTTACCGTGGAATAGATATTGAAGATATTGTTAAAGGTTTTTTAGATGAAAACCGCTTTGGTTTTGAAGAAGTTACATATCTTTTATTATTTGGTGAACTTCCAACAGCAAAAAGATTAGAAAATTTCACAAATTTATTATCTGAATACAGAACTCTTCCACCTAGCTTTGTAAGAGATATTATTATGAAAGCACCAAGTAGAGATATGATGAACATGCTTGCACGTAGTGTACTTACACTTTACTCTTATGACGATAATCCTGATGATACATCAATTCCAAATGTTTTACGTCAAAGTTTAAGTCTTATTGCAAGAGTTCCACTTATCAGTGTTTATGGATACCATGCCCATAACCACTATCATCATGGACAAAGCCTTCATATAAACACACCGGACCCTAACATGTCCACGGCTGAGAATATATTAAGATTACTTAGACCTGATGGAAGTTTTACTCCGCTTGAAGCAAAAATCCTTGACTTAGCTCTTGTTCTTCATGCTGAACATGGTGGTGGTAATAACTCTACATTTACAACTCATGTTGTTTCTTCTTCAGGAACGGACACTTATTCTGCAATCGCAGCTTCTCTTGGTTCACTTAAAGGTCCAAGACATGGTGGCGCTAACATTAAAGTTAAACAGATGTTTGACCATATGAAAGAAACAGTTTCTAATTGGAACGACGATGAAGAAATTTCAAATTATTTGCATGCAATACTTGATAAGAGAATCTTTGATAAATCAGGTTTGATTTATGGAATCGGTCATGCTGTTTACTCTATTTCTGACCCTAGAGCAAAAATTCTTGAAGGCTTTGCTAAAAAGCTTGCACAGGAAAAAGGTCTTATGGATGAGTATCAGCTTTACAATAATGTTGCCCGACTTGCTCCTGAGGTTATTGCAAGTTGCAAGCCAATGCAGAAAAATGTAAGTGCAAATGTTGATTTCTACAGTGGATTTATATATTCTTCACTTGGACTTCCTGATGGATTGTTTACTCCTATGTTTGCATCTGCCAGAATTTCAGGCTGGTGTGCACATCGTATTGAAGAAATCATTAATGCCGGAAAGATTATCAGACCTGCATATATGAATGTTGCGAAAAAGACAAAGTACGTTGCACTTAATGACAGACATACAACTATTGTATAATATATATTTGATTTAGATATTAGTTTAAAATTAGATATTAATGCATAAAAAGATACTACGGATTTTCTAATATATCCGCAGTATCTTTTTTATATTTTACAGAAGCCTTATTCCCTACAATTTTAACTTTAACATTTTTAACCATTGCAGGTTTGTCTGCTTTAGCCTCTACTTGCATTGATGGTTCCACTTGAACAGTTTTATTTAGTGCTAAAATTGTACCGTGAATTTAGGAATATAATTTTCTCCCTCTCAATCAATTAGTTTAATTATATAAAAATGTAGCTTGTAATTCAACGTAAAAAATATTTCATTATCAAATATCTCTCAAATCTAAAATATTAATTATCTTTATTTGCTCATCTTTTCTTTTAAATTTAAAATATTTTTTTCAATCTCAGACATTACCTCCATAAACGCATCGTCACTACCGCCGGTTGGATCCTGCAATCCCCAATTATAATCGAAGTTCCTGCCAATATATGGGCAGCCAACATCACACCCCATGGAAATGGCTATGTCCGGTGTTGGAACTTTATCATAGGTCTTACTATACTGATTTTTTTCCATATCTATATTATATAACTTCTTCATAATTCTTACTGCATCCTGATTAATCTGCGGCTTTGTCTCTGTTCCTGCTGAATAACACTCTAACACATCTCCTGCAAGATGATTTCCCAATGCTTCCGCAATCTGGCTTCTACACGAATTATGTACGCATACAAATACGACTTTTTTCTTATTCATGAAATCCTCCTCTCATATGGTTAGCTATTTTTACAAGTGTAAGCAACAATATGTTTATACATATATATATCAAATCTTTTCAAATTTTCTTGTTTTCTGCTTACGAATTTTACTGTAAAAAATTTGCAATTACTTAAGCATAAATTTCATTATAACCGGCTGATGATCAGAATATGCAAATCCTGTGTCAGCCACCTCATATGATGTCATTTCTACATTATCAGATATTATAAACCCATCTAATGTAACTACATATGTTTTTCCCGGAATGTATTCCATATCTGCATTTCTTGCCGATTCAGGCATTTGTTCTAACTCATCCTGTGACAGTTTATCCATTGCAAACGTCACCCCTTGTGGCATTTCGCTTCTTGGGAACGGATATGCCCAACTTTCAGTTTCGTCACTTTTTGCTTCATCTGCTTTCAAATCATGATTAAAATCTCCGCCGCAAATAACATAATTTCCGTCTTCTACTTCCTTTTCCATATCTTTAAAAAGCATATTTAATTGAGCTTCTCTTATTTCATCGCTATTTCCATATGCTGATAAATGAACCGTAAATAAAACTAATTCTTTCCCATTTTCAACATTTATTCTGCTTATTGAATAGCATCTGTCTAAATCAAGGAATTTAGAAAATCCTGTTGAAATTGGAAGACTTCTTCGCAATGAATCTGTTATTTTGAATTTAGAATATAAGACAATTCCCGAATATGATTTTCCTATAGGTTTATAAAATGGATAAAATAAATATGCTGAATTATAATTTACCGCAAAACTACTATAATAATCATCAAAAATGTCAGTTATAATATTTTCCTGATTTACTCCATAACTCCTTGTTGATTTTCTATCCACTTCCTCAAACATCATAAAATCAGGATTATAACCACTGCTTAATGTAGCTGCACCTCTTATTGCTTTGGCACTGCTTTCCTTACTATAACATCTGGAATATTTTCCTCCGTCCATAAAAAAACTGTAATCAGGAAGATATGCTCCAAATCCAACATTATAAGTTCCTATTGTATATTCTACACCTGTATTAACTTCATCACTGACATTTTCATTTTTAACCTTAGGTTCATTTACTTTTAGTTTCTGCTTGTCATCTATTCTGTCATATGAAATAAAGACATATGCTACATACACTAAAGCTACAACTATTATAATTATAAGTATTGCAAAAATTGCTTTAACTATATTTTTTAATCTTTTCATTCTTAATCCTTTGTTGATATTTTTATAAATTTTTACTTTATGTATTCGCAGTTAACTCATATAAAATACATACTATTTGATTATACTACATTTTTTTATATTCTTATAGTTTTATTCAGTATTGCAGTTTGTATTTTTCGTTATTTTTTTTGTATATTTTCAATCGCATAGGCTGACTCATCGATTATATCAGGCTATCATAATGGTGCATAGCTTTTCGAAGTTCTTACATCCGACAAATGATATTCTATGCAAATGCAATTAGTTTGCCGGGCTTTTGTTATAAAAAAAGAACCGGACACATCCGATTCTCCTATGCAAGTTCCGTATATGCTACTGAAATTCACACTGTTATTATACATATTATACAAATTTATTTAATTCTACATTGTACTCATAATTAATTGTTTTTAATTTGCTTATTATCTCGTCTTTCTCAACATCCCTTGTTCTGCAAAATCCATCCAAGTCCTGATGAGTGTCTCTAAGTGCTGTGTTAACTACGCTAAGTAACATAACCGGATCATTTGGTAAACCTGTCATAATAATTCTCCTTTTATCTTACACCCCATATCAAATATCCTATAATGATTCCTGCAATTATTCCTATAATCATATGCACAATTCTCATTATATCCATTTCTTTTGGTGTATTTTCTTTATTCTTTGACTTACTTTGTATCTTGTCCTGTTTTTTCTTTTGTGAAATATTAAATCTTACAATGTCTATTGTAAGAACAATTCCACCTATAACAGCTATCGCTTCTGCTATCAAAGTTATAATAAACGCCTCCGGAAATTTAAAAGCAAAAAATACTGCAATAATTCCAATAATGGCTGATGGTGTTGCAATACCTATAGCAATTTTTCCCGGCAATGTTGGTGTATATTTTAAATAATCATATTTTTTATCCATTTAGTGCCTCTATTCTCTTAAAATAATGCAGTTAACGCTCCAAATACGCCTGCACTTCCAAGTCCCATTATAATTCCTGCCAAAAGAACTCCACCCATTACAGCAATTACACTTGATTTAAAATCCATATCAAGAAAACTTGCTGCTAAAGTTCCTGTCCATGCACCTGTTCCCGGAAGTGGAATTCCCACAAATAAAAACAATGCTACAAATAGTCCTTTCCCTGCTGTTTCCTGTAGTTTCTTTCCGCCTTTTTCGCCCTTTTCTATACAAAAAGTAAAGAATTTTCCAATATGTTTTTTATCTTTTCCCCAAATCAATACTTTTCTCGCAAAAAGATAAATGATTGGAACCGGAAGCATATTTCCTATAACACAGATAATATAAGAAGCTAATAAAGGCATTCCAATTGCCTGTGAATAAATTAACGCTCCTCTAAGTTCAACAAGAGGAACCATTGAAATCAAAAATATTATGATGTAATTTAACATAAAACTCTCCTTAAATAATTTTTCTAATACTATACCAGCATTTTGAAGTATAACATTACCTATTGTTTTTCACAAGTCCTTTTGTGGATTGCTTTGTTGCTTCTCTACGTTAATAATGACCCCAAATTAAGCAATCTTATTTTTTTATTTACTATTTATCTCTTCTTATAATTTGCTTATTTGAATTCATTTTATCAACTGTAACAAATACATAATCCTGTTTCTTTAATTCTTTTATAACCGTTTGTGCTGCATCAACAGAGCTTTCAAATATGTCATGCATTAAAATAATATCTCCATTTTTTACGTTTTTTAAAATTTTATCAGTTACAATGTCCTTATTTTTATATTTCCAATCTAACGGGTCAACATTCCACATAACTACAGACATTGATGTTTCGCTTAAAAGTTCATCAGTAAAACTGCCAAACGGTGGACGTATGTATTCCGGGGTATATCCTGAAATATTTGTAATCCATGCATTTGTAGTATTAATCTCCTCTACCGCCTCATCAAATCCTAATTTCGTTAACTGACTATGATTAAATGTATGATTTCCAATCAGATGTCCTTCATTTTTCATTCTTATAACAATATCTTCGTTTTCTTTTATATTTTTCCCAACTAAAAAAAACGTCGCCTTTACATTTTCTTTTTTCATAATATCTAACAGTCTTGGGGTACATTCACTGCTTGGTCCGTCATCAAAAGTTAACGCAACCCTCTTTATGTTTTTATATTTATTTATTGTTTTCAAATTATTTTCTGCTGTTTCTATAGTTTTTTTCTTCAAATTTCCCATTATAAATAAAAGCGGCAATATCATAATTAATGCAATAACCCACCATTTTTTTAACTTCATTTAAATCCTCTAAATCTTATTTTTATGTTTTTTTATCTTCTTTAAATTATATATATTTGTAAAGTGGAATATGTTTAATAGGACGTTTTAAACAAAATAAAAAGCTGAATTACCAACATGTTAATACGATTCCTGTTATTACACACGCTCATATTTTATGCTAATAATTCAGCTTTTATATAATACCAGAGTCAAAAAGACCTAAGCCCACATAAGTTTGCTTATAAGTGGTCGAAAGACCTTTGTCTGATATCTTTGTCTGATATCTTTATCTTATAATCAGTTTTCCATCTTTTGCATCAACCGTAATAGTATCTCCCATATTTACATCTCCTTGTAAAATAATCTTTGCTACTAAGGTTTCTACATTCTTCTGTAAATATCTCTTAAGCGGTCTTGCACCATAAACCGGATCATATCCATTATCTGCGACAAATTTCTTTGCCTCGTCTGTAAGCACTAAATGTAAATCTTTGTCTGCAAGTCTTTCATTCAAATTTGCAACTATTAAATCTACAATTCCGCCAATATTATCACGGGTAAGTGGTTTAAACATAATAATTTCGTCTAATCTGTTTAAGAATTCAGGTCTGAAATGATTTCTCAAATCATTCATAACCATCTCTTCTGCCTCAGGCTTTATATCACCATTGTCATTGATTCCTTCAAGCAAATATGAAGAACCAATATTTGACGTCATAATTAATATTGTGTTTTTAAAGTCCACTGTTCTGCCCTGAGAATCTGTAATTCTACCATCGTCTAATACCTGTAATAATACATTAAATACATCCGGATGAGCCTTTTCAATTTCATCAAAAAGTACTACCGAATATGGTTTTCTACGAACTGCTTCAGTAAGCTGACCGCCTTCATCATATCCAACATATCCCGGAGGCGCTCCGATTAATCTTGACACTGAATATTTTTCCATATATTCACTCATATCAATACGAACCATATTTGTCTCATCGTCAAATAAATTCTGTGCAAGTGCTTTAGCAAGTTCTGTTTTACCTACACCTGTAGGTCCTAAAAACAGGAACGAACCTATTGGTTTACCAGGATCTTTTATTCCCGCCTTTGATCTGATTATTGATTCAGTAATCTTTGTAACTGCTTCATCCTGTCCAATTACACGTTTGTGTAACTGTTCATCCAAATGAAGAGTTTTATTTCTTTCTGTTTCTGTCAGTTTAGCAACAGGTATTCCTGTCCAACGTGAAATGATTTTTGCAATTTCTTCATCTGTAACACTTTCACGTACCAAAGACAAATCTTTATTTTTTACATTTGCCTCTTCACTTTCTAACTGTTTCTGTAACTGAGGTAATCTACCATATTGTAACTCAGCCATCTTTTCAAGATCATACTTGCTCTGGGCAATCTGTATTTCTTTCTTGACCTGTTCAACCTGTTCACGAAGTTCCTGTAATTTGTTTACAGAATTCTTTTCGTTTTCCCACTGAGCTTTCTTATTGTTAAATGCATCTCTAAGTTCAGCTAATTCTTTTTGAAGTTCCTCTAATCTTTCTTTGCTCAAATTATCGGTTTCCTTCTTTAAGGCTGCCTCTTCAATTTCCATCTGCATAACTTTTCTTCTAAGTTCATCAAGTTCTGTAGGCATTGAATCAAGTTCTGTTTTTATCATCGCGCAAGCTTCATCAACAAGGTCAATTGCCTTATCAGGCAAAAATCTGTCAGTTATATAACGGTCAGATAATGTTGCTGCTGAAACTAATGCACTATCTGTAATTTTAACTCCGTGGAAGACTTCATATCTTTCTTTCAATCCTCTTAAAATTGAAATTGTATCCTCCACTGTTGGTTCATTGACCATAACAGGTTGGAAACGTCTTTCTAAAGCCTTATCCTTTTCAATATATTGTCTATATTCATCAAGTGTTGTTGCACCGATACAATGAAGTTCACCTCTTGCAAGCATAGGTTTTAACATATTACCTGCATCCATTGCACCATCTGTTTTTCCTGCGCCGACAATTGTGTGTAACTCATCAATAAATAAAATTATCTCTCCGTTACTGTTCTTTACATCTTCAAGTACAGCTTTTAAACGCTCTTCAAATTCACCTCTGTATTTAGCACCTGCTACCAATGCTCCTAAATCAAGTGAAAATATCTTTTTATCCTTCAATCCATCCGGAACATCTCCACTTACAATTCTTTGAGCCAAACCTTCTACTGCTGCTGTTTTACCTACACCGGGTTCACCGATTAAAACAGGGTTATTTTTTGTCTTTCTTGACAATATACGAATTACATTTCTAATTTCACTGTCTCTTCCAATAACAGGGTCTAACTTTTGATTTCTTGCTCTCTCAACCAAATCCTGTCCATATTTTCCAAGTGCATCATAAGTAGCCTCAGGATTATCATTTGTTACTCTCTGATTTCCTCTTATCTCAGCTAATACCTTTAAGAATCTTTCCCTTGTAATACCATATTCTTTGAAAAATTCTTTAACTTCTTTATTTGGCTTAGCAATCATAGCAAGGAATAAATGTTCAACTGAAACATATTCATCTCCCATTCTCTTTGCTTCATCTTCTGCTGCTAGCAATGCTGAATTAAGACTCTGACTAATATACCTCTGTCCACCTTGTACTTTAGGTTTCTTACTAACATAATCTTCAATTCTGTTTTTAAAATGTGTTGTCTGGATTTCCATCTTTTCAACTAATTTTAAAATCAGACTGTCTTCTAAATTAACAAGGCTGTATATTAAATGTTCCTGATCAATTTCCTGATTACCAAATTCCTCAGCAACCTTTTCACAGTTCTGAACTGCTTCAATTGACTTCTGTGTAAATTTACTAATGTTCATCTTCTATACCTCCTTAACTTCTGTTTTAAATATTAGTTCTTCACTCTCTTTCTTAGGATTTTCCTTTCCTACAAATACGTTATAGCACTTTTGTTAGCACTCGTCAAGAGTGAGTGCTAATTATTTTTTTAATTTTTTTAGTTTTTCTTTTGTTTTCATAAAAAGAACTGTTACATATCAATAACGCAACAGTTCCTTTTATGTAGCACAGAGCAAGCCGTAGTCATTAAATCATAGGTTTGCTTACCCTGACATCTTATATACTATGTATTTACGTATTATTATCCGCCTTAATTTCATTAAAGTTTAGAGTATATCTATATGTTCTCCATTTAAAGCTTTGTTCATACTACGGACTGCACAGAATTTGCCGCACATTGAACATGTATCTTCATGTTCAGGTGCTCTGTCTGCTCTAATTGCTTTTGCAGTTTCAGGATCAAGTGCGCATTCCCACTGAGCATCCCAATCTAAAACTCGTCTTGCATCTCCCATTTTATCATCTATATCTCTTGCGCCTCTTACGCCTTTTGCGATATCAGCTGCATGAGCTGCGATTTTACTTGCAATTATTCCCTGCTTTACATCATCTAAATTTGGAAGTGCCAAATGTTCTGCAGGTGTAACATAGCAAAGGAAAGCTGCTCCACTCATTGCTGCAATTGCACCACCAATAGCTGCTGTTATATGATCATATCCGGGTGCTATATCTGTAACTAAAGGTCCTAAAACATAAAATGGTGCTCCCATACAAATTGTCTGCTGAACTTTCATGTTAGCTGCTATCTGATCCATTGGTACATGTCCCGGTCCTTCAACCATAACCTGAACATCTTTTTCCCATGCTCTCTTAGTTAATTCTCCAAGACGAACAAGTTCTTCAATCTGACATACATCTGTTGCATCTGCAAGACAACCCGGTCTGCAGGCATCTCCTAATGAAACAGTAACATCATATTCTCTACATATATCAAGAATTTCATCATAGTATTCGTAGAACGGATTTTCTTCTCCTGTCATGCACATCCATGCAAAAACAAGTGAACCTCCTCTTGATACAATATTCATTTTTCTTTTATGTTTGCGAATCTGCTCTATTGTTTTTCTTGTAATTCCACAATGAAGTGTAACAAAATCAACACCATCCTGTGCATGTAAACGTACTACATCTATAAAATCTTTTGCTGTTAAAGTATCCAAGTCTCTCTGATAATGAATTACACTATCATATACAGGTACTGTTCCTATCATTGCAGGACATTCACTTGTAAGTTTTTTACGAAATGGCTGTGTGTTTCCATGACTTGATAAATCCATGATTGCTTCGCCACCCATCTTTACGGCTGACATAACTTTTTCCATTTCAACATCATAATCTTTGCAATCCTTAGAAATTCCAAGATTTACGTTAATCTTTGTTTTTAACATAGAACCTATTCCTTCAGGATCGAGACACTTATGATTCTTATTAGCAGGAATTACAACTTTACCACTTGCTACAAGAGGTAAAAGCTCCTTTACTTCCATTTTTTCTTTTTTTGCTACAATTTCTAATTCCTTTGTTACAATTCCTTTTCTTGCAGCTTCCATCTGTGTTGCATATAATCTTTCTTCCATCGTAATTCTCCTTTATTATTTTACTTTAGTATATTCATTTGTAATAGCAAATCCATGATTCATAGGTCCACTTTCCTTTCCTAAATCAAGCATAGCTGCTAATGCTCCTGAAATATACTCTTTGGCTCTAAAAACTGATTCTTCCAAATCATATCCTTTTGCCAGATTTGATGCTATTGCCGATGATAATGTACACCCTGTTCCATGGGTATTTGGATTATCTATTCTTTTCCCATGAAACCATTTGAATTCATTATCTTTATATAATAAATCGCTGGCATCATTTTGGTTATGTCCTCCTTTGCAAAGGACTGCACAGTTATATGTTTTTGCAATTTTTTCTGCTGCCTTTATCATATCTTTTGAGTTGTTTATTTTTATTTGGGCCAGTTCTTCTGCCTCCGGAATATTTGGAGTAAGAATCGTTGCCAAATGAAACAATTCTTTTTTTAATGTGTCTACAGCATCTTCATTAATAAGCCTTGCGCCACTTGTTGCCACCATTACCGGATCAATAACAATATTTTTCGCTTTATATTGTTTTAATTTATCAGAAATAACTTTTATAAGTTCTTTCTCTGAAACCATTCCTACTTTAACTGCATCCGGTTCAATATCCGTAAATATGCAGTCAATTTCCTGTGCCAGAAATTCAGGTGTTGCATTCTGTATTGCCGCCACACCTGTAGTATTTTGAGCAGTTAAGGCTGTAATGGCACTCATAGCATACACTCCATTTGCCATCATCGTCTTTATATCTGCCTGAATACCTGCTCCACCACTTGAATCACTTCCTGCAATTGTAAGGGCTGTCTTCATATAATTCTCCTACTATTTATTATTTAATTTTCTTTTTTGTCACATATATAGTAATTCTATATATGTTCTCTAGTCTTACTTTACCTGATAATATTATTCTACAATTTTGCTTATTTCTTCTTTTAAGCCACTAGCTGCATTTTTTATATTATTTGCTCCATAAATTGCACTAATTACTGCAATTCCGTCTATTTTACTTCCTGTTAATTCTTTAATGTTATCATGAGTTATTCCACCTATTGCTACAACAGGAATTGACACTGCTTCACATATTTCTTTCAAAGTTTCATACGTTACTTCTTTTGCATCATCTTTTGAATTTGTCGGAAATACTGCTCCTACTCCAAGATAATCTGCACCTCTTTTTTCTGCCAAAAGTGCCTGTTCTACTGTCTGTGCGGATACACCTATGATTTTATCAGGTCCTAATTTTTCTCTTACCATACCTGCTTCCATATCACTTTGTCCTACATGGACTCCGTCTGCTCCTATTTCTACAGCAATATCCACATTATCATTTATAATGAAAGGTACTTTATATTCTTTGCATAACTTCTGTAATTCTTTTGCCTCTTCAAGGAAATGCTCCTCATCTAATTTTTTCTCTCTTAACTGAAGAAAAGTAACTCCTCCGTCAAGACTTTCTTTTACTACTTCGTATAAAGTTCTTCCGTTTAACCAATATCTGTCTGTTACTGCATACAATAACAAATCTTTTTTATCTAATTTCATATTTTGCTCCTTTATCGAGAGTTTCCTTATCCATATTATAGATTGCATCAATAATTCTATTTCTATATGTAGAATTACCGTCTCCCTCTTTCATATAACTCCATCCGATTTCACCTGCAAGACCCATTGTACAAACTGCTGCTGCAGCTGCCTCTAACTGTTCGTTAGGATTTGCTACTAAAAATGCTGTCATCATTCCTGAAAGCTGACATCCTGTTCCTGTTATTTTTCCCATTTCAGGACGACCATTTCTTATAACAAAACATCTTTTTCCATCGCTTACTAAATCAATTGCTCCTGTAATTGCTATTATTGTTTCACTCTTTTTTGCAAATTCTTTTATAAATTTAATTGAATTTTCCAAATTTTCTTCGGTCACTGCATCTGCTACATCAGCATCTACACCTTTTGTTGTTCCGCTACCATAAGCTAAGGTCTTAATCTCTGATATATTTCCACGAATTGCATTAAATTTAATTTTTTTCATTAACTCCACTGCAGTATTTGTTCTAAGTGTTGAAGCTCCTGCTCCAACAGGGTCAAGTAATACCATATGCCCTAATTTATTTGCTCTCTTTCCTGCAATAAACATACTTTCTATAGTTCTCTTATTCAATGTACCAATATTAATATTTAAGCCCTGGCAAATACTTGTAATATCCTCAACATCTTCCGGTTCATCAGACATAATCGGGCTTCCTCCACATGCCAATAAAACATTTGCCACATCATTAACTGTTACATAATTTGTAATATTATGAACCAAAGGTGTATTATTTCTGACCTCTTCTATGTATTTTCCTAACATGCACAATTCCCTCCTTTTACAAAAATAATGCGGATATGCCTATAAACACATCCGCACAAATATTGTTGTCTCACAAAATCTGCTATAATTATGTTCCTACGTTGGCATTATCCAAATCAGGTTATGGGTCAAGGTATACAACCTACTCTCAGCAAGCTTATGCAAGCTCCCCTTTTATTTTCACAAATAACAATCTTTTTAATTGTTATTACTTTAATCAGTAACTAAACTAATTATCAATTTCATTCTTTTCTTCAACTATAGACGGCTTTCGTTTCTGTGTCAATACTAGTTTTTTAGCTATATCACTATAATCTTTTTAAACTGGCGTCGTTATATTTCTTTATTTTTCATAAACCACTTATATTATTTATTTTTCACCTATGGTTCTATTAATATAACTATCTATGACTTCAACT
Organism: Eubacterium sp. AF19-12LB; assembly: GCF_003479125.1. Lineage (NCBI taxonomy): Bacteria > Bacillati > Bacillota > Clostridia > Eubacteriales > Eubacteriaceae > Eubacterium > Eubacterium sp. AF19-12LB. The sequence goes on from NZ_QUGP01000005.1 coordinate 204,329, forward strand.
AATTCATTTACTTCTAAATTATCAACATTTATGCACAAATCATAATTTCCGGCCATTCCCCATTCTTCACCGGTATAATATCCATGATATTTGCTTCTTCTTTCATCTGTCTGCAGCACGGTATTATGAGCTTTTCTTACTGAAATGTTATGTTTCTTAGCAATGTTTTCTTCTCTTACTTTTTTGCTACCTGACAGGAAAATTGAAATACATTTAACATCATCTCTATATACATAATTGCCACATCTTCCAATTATAATAAAATTGTCTTCATCAATTACATTTTTCAACGCTTTACCTGCTGTACTGTATAACAGCGAATCTTCTTCAGAAACCGTAATCGAATGCATAAGCATATCCATAGGTGTTTCTCCGTAAAAGTCAGGGTATCTTTCAAAATACCCTTTTTCCTTTGCCATTTTAGAAATTGCTTTTTTGTCAAATAATTTTAAATTATATTTTTGTGCCAATGCTTTTCCTATTTCATCTCCATTACATCCGCACTGTCTGGCTATTGTAATAATCATAGTTGTACTCCTTCTTTAAGTAATCTGTAAAATTTATAGTTATCCACTTATGAGCAAGTTTACGATGGCTTAAACGTTTTGACCCTGCATCCTAATATATTTCTATAAAAAATTTGCAAATACAGATGCTAAAACTACCGTCAAAATGCCTGTAACAGCTATTGCAAGACTGCTCATTGCACCTTCGATTTCTCCCATTTCAATTGCCTTTGCAGTTCCAATTGCATGAGAAGATGCTCCTAATGCCAATCCCTTTGAAATAGGTTCCGTAATCTTAAATATCTTGCAAATAAGTTCTCCAAATATATTTCCTAAAACGCCTGTAACTACAATTACTGCTACCGTAATTGTAACATATCCGCCTAATTCCTCTGAAACGCCCATACCGATTGCTGTAGTTATTGACTTTGGAAGTAAAGTAACATACTCCCTGTGTGTCATTTTCATTAATTTTGCCAAAATCAACACTGTACACAAACTGGTAAGCACTCCGGCTGATATTCCTAAAATTACTGCTTTAAAATTTCTTTTTAACAATTGCCACTGTTCATATAATGGAATTGCAAGGCACACTGTTGCCGGAGTTAAAAACCAGCTTAAATAAACTGCACCCTTGTTATATGTTTCATAATCTACATTTGCGCAAACCAAAATAACAATTGTAAATATAATTGAAATCAATAACGGATTAAATATCCCTAGTTTAAATTTTTTCTTTAATGCAAGACCAATCATATATGATACAAGACTTATGCTTACGCCCGCAAATAAAGATGTTTCAAGCAAATTATTCATCTTTTTCATTCTCCTCTTTATCAGATTTTCCTTTTCGTATAACCCATTGTGAAACCTTTCCTGTTGCAGCCATAACTGTAACTATTGTTACTACTGTTATTATACTAACAGGCAATATCAATGGTTTTAGTATTCCCCATGACGACATAAGTCCTACTCCTGCCGGTATAAACATAACAGGCATTATTTCTATCAAAAATTTGCCAACGTCTTTAACTGCATCAAGTGCAATCCATCCTGTAAGCAATCCTACAAGTAAAATAACCATTCCGTATATACTAGCCGGAATCGGTAAAGGTAACACGTATTTCAACAACTCTCCTGCATATGAAATTACAAGTATTATTAAAAATTGTTTTAAATATTTCATCTTAAAGCTCCTTTAAAACTATGTACTGCCCCGTACTTTTGTCGGCGGCTAATCGTAGAAAACATTCTAAAAACAAACTTATTTCATTTTGTTTCTTCCTCTATAGATATAATATCATCTATAAAAATTTCTTTTCCATCGGTAAATTCAACTGTTTTTTTATACTCATCTATCTTTTTTATTTTGGAGCATATATTTAAATATGCCCCGCCCTCTTTATTTTCATCTTTTTTAAAATAAGTAATCTGCACATTTTGAATAGAGTCATTTTTATTTAATATCTGTTGTAATTTATAATCAAGTTCTCTTTTAACATTTTCATCTAATTCAATTTTATTATCAGTAATTCTTGCAGTTTCTTTCAACGCCTCCTCATGACCTGTCAGTGCAGCAAATGGTGAAAATTGTGCAGCTCTGTTATAAACCGTCATCCTTGGATGCCTTTTTGATGTTGGATGCTCCATATTTATAATATCTTCATAAGTATTCTTTGCCTCTTTACTCATTTTGCCATCTGCCTTTCCATACCTTATTAACATCTCTAACTTTTACATAATGTTAAATTAATAAAATTTCATTTATAATTTATATAAATATCTTTTTAACAAACTTAATTTTATGCTTTATGCCCACCAATCATTTCATTCCTCTCTATTGCTGTAGCACCTTCTGTCAAATTAGTTCCCTTTAAAATTGCGTTTTTCCCATATTTCTTTTTTATCTCTAACATAGCCTTTTGCATTTGTTTTTCTCTTTGTAACTGCTTTTCTTCTGTTTCTTTTTTCTTAGCCTGTTCTTCATAATCAGTAAATAGATCTAACTGTTCATAATCATCTTTTTTCACAACATCTTTTTCATTTATAACATGATTTGCTGCTATATTTATTCTTCGTATTAACAAATTCTTATTTACAATTTCATCATATAATTTTAAAACTGCCTCAGTTATAAGCTTTGTAGATGAACAATGTTCTTTTAAATTTGTTGTCCCATGAGCGTGTTTTGGTATCTTTCTTCCATAATAATCCGTTGTTACACTTCCATCGTACTTTTTTCTTATTTCAGGATTTTTAATACACTCTATGTCATATCCTACTGTAAGCACAATTTGATTAGTAACCAGTTCTTTTTCAACTAAATCAAGAACAAGAAGTTCAATCATTTCTCCAACAACAACTCTTGCCTTTTCCCACGTGTATGGGCATTGCAATACCTGCCCTGAACCTAAGCTGTTAGTTTCAGGTTTATAGGATTTAACATCTTCAATTGTACATGGCTCCCATCCCCACGCATGGTCTATCAGTAATTCTGCATTTACACCAAATAACTTGTACAAAAGTTCTTCATTATGGAATTCATTTTCCTTTCCAACTGAACATCTGGCAATATCTCCCATCGTATACAAACCATATTTCTCAAGTTGCTTTGCATATCCTCTTCCGACTCTCCAAAAATCTGTAATTGGTCTATGATTCCATAATTGTTTTCTGTAAAGCATTTCATCCAAATAAGCAATTCTTACGCCATCTTCATCTGCCTGAATGTGCTTTGCCATAATATCCATTGCAATCTTACACAAATATAAATTTGTACCAATACCTGCCGTTGCTGTAATTCCCGTTGTCTGTTGAATATCTTTTATTATTTTCTTTGCCAACTGCTTAGGAGTTAATTCATATGTTTTTAAATAATGCGTCACATCCATAAATACTTCATCAATAGAATAAACATGTATATCCTCAGATGCAATGTATTTAAGATATATTTCATAAATTCTGGCACTGTATTGCATATACAGTGCCATTCTTGGTTTCGCTACAATATAATCAACCCCTACGTATGGAGATTTTTTTATAACATTATCATTATACGATAATTCATGGAAAACTCCTTCCGGCAATTTTGCCTTTCTTTCCTCATTAACTTCTTTTATTTTTTGAATCACTTCAAATAATCTGGCTCTGCCCGGAATCCCATAAGCTTTAAGTGACGGCGAAACAGCCAGACATATTGTTTTTTCAGTTCGGCTTTTGTCAGCCACCACCAAATTTGTAGTCATACAATCTAACTTTCTTTCCCTGCATTCAACTGATGCATAAAAAGACTTTAAATCTATGGCTATATATGTTTTTTCATTTTCTGCCACTTTGCTCCTCCACTATTAATATTCTTCCGCAATGTCTATATCTTTTGCCTCTTTTTCTGCTGTTTCTCCTGAAAGTGGAGACTTATGAAGAAATGCCATATAATATCCACATCCTACAATTCCTGCTCCTCCGACAATATTGCCAAGTGTTACAGGTATCAAATTATTTACAAGAAAATTAAACCATGTAAGTCCATCTGCTGTTATACCATACTCTGATGCTGTTAACAATCCTGCAACTCCAAAATACATATCTGCTATGCAATGCTCAAATCCGCATAATACAAATATCATTACCGGCCAGAAACTTGTCATTAATTTTCCTGACACTCTTTTTGCTGCAAATGACATCCAAATTGCAATACATACCAATATATTGCATAATATTCCTCTCACAAAACTATCTGAAACCGCTAAATCTGTTCTCGCTTTTGCGGCATTTACTATTGCACCTGCCAAATCTCCCTGAAATAAATTAGGAGTATGTCCATACACAACTAAAACTGCAACAAAAGTTGTTCCAATGAAGTTTCCTATATATACAAATAACCAGTTTTTTAACATCTTCCATACGCTGTTTTTCCCTGCCAAAACAGATAAAATTATCAGATTATTCCCTGTAAACAATTCACTTCCTGCAACAAGAACCATTGCCATTCCTGCCGGAAATACCATTGCCCCTACAAGCTTAGCTACTGAAGCGACTGATATACTGCTTGCTGCTACTGTTGAACCTATACCTGCAAATCCTATAAACATTCCTGCGAAAAATCCAAGTAATATCATCTTGAAAATTGGCAGATTGCTTTTGTGTATTCCTATTTCTATGTAACTTTTTGCTATCTCTAATGGTGAATGCATTTTACCACTCCTTTTTCTGTGTATTTTTGCTTATTTGCATTTTATTTTTATTGTTGTTTTATATTTATAATTGTTCTTTTAACGTAAATGTATTTTTTCTACTTGATATTTTATACTTACGATTGTTCTTTTAACGTAAATGTATTTTTTCTATTTGCTATTTTATACTTGCAACTGTTCTTTTAACGTAAATGTATTTTTATCTATTTCTATTATTCCGTCATTTTTCATTTTAGACAACTCATTACTCATTGCACTTCTGTCTACATTTAAATAATCAGCGAGCTGTTGTCTATTAAATGGGATTGTAAACTTATAACTTCCACTTAATTTCGCCTGATCTGAAAAATATGCTAACAGTCTTCCTCGAATGGATTTAGATGATGTGTGTAATATTCTTCTTGAAAGCATTAAATTTTTCTGTGCTGATATCCGTAGCAAATTTTTTATCAGTTTTTCATGATGACCACATGTATTTGGGCATGTTTCAAGAACTCTGTAAGCATTTAAAAACAAAATTTCTGTATTTTCCGTTGCTACTGCATTTACAAGAAGTGCCTCTCCCGGTATACTTGCATATGTTTCTCCAAATATAAATCCCGGCTCTATATGACTTAATATGCTTTTATTTCCCCACAAATCATCGCTTTCAATATTTACTCCGCCTTCAACAACCATTCCAAACAATTGTATTGATTCCCCTACTCTATAAATATCTTCACCTTTTTTATATTTTTTTGTAACTGCCCCAAGGCAACTTAACATTGTCTTTATTTCTTCTTCACTCATCCCTTTAAATAATTTTGAATTGGACAAGAGTTGATAATTCATCGTTGCACCTCATAAAATAATTTTACATATAACATATAATTAACTATCTTTATTGTTGTTTTAACAACAGATTTGTCATACTGATTGTACTATACTAGCATTATCAAATCAATATACAAATAATTGTAATAAATTTCAAATTGGAGGTCTAATATGATTCGTCGTATTATAGAAATTAATGAAGAAAAATGTAATGGATGTGGTATTTGTGCAAATGCCTGCCATGAAGGTGCAATTGAGATTGTTAATGGTAAAGCTAAGCTTCTTCGTGAAGATTATTGTGATGGTTTAGGAGACTGCCTTCCTACATGTCCTATGAATGCAATTTCTTTTGTTGAACGTGAAGCTCCTGAATATAATGAAGCTGCTGTAAAGGCTGCTCAGGCAAAAAAATCTGCTGCTCCCACTCCTTTTGTATGTCCGGGTATGAGAGCTAAAGCATTAAAGCCTGCAAATACTGAAAATGTGCAGACTTCTGTACCTTCAAGTCAATTAATGCAGTGGCCTGTTCAGATTAAATTAGTTTCACCTAATGCTTCATTTTTTGATGGTGCTAAATTACTCATTGCCGCTGACTGTACTGCTTATGCATATGCTAACTTCCATCAGGATTTTATTAAAAATCATGTAACTATTGTAGGTTGTCCAAAATTAGATGATACTGACTATTCAATCAAATTAACTGAAATAATTAAAAATAACGACATTAAAGAAGTAACTATTGTAAGAATGGAAGTTCCATGTTGTGGCGGTTTGGAAAATGCAGCCAAAACAGCAATTAAAAACAGTACAAAGTTTATTCCTTGGAACGTAGTTACAATTTCTACAGATGGAAGAATCTTAGATTAACTTAATCTATAAATTGCTATTTTAGCTCTTATTATTTGTTAAAATAATTATTTTAAAGTCGGGGATTTTTTTGACTCCGACTTTTTATTATCTTTACAATGTACGCTGCCAGATGCACTTAAATTCAAAAATTCCCGGAATTTTTTCTTCCGGGAATTTTATTAACACTTTTCCTGTCTCGATATATATTTATTAATATGTCAGACAATATTATTTTAAATATTCTTCTAATGCCAAATATAATTTTTCCATTTCATCATCCGTGCCAATTGTAATTCTTAAATAATTATCTATTCTTGGCTTCTTAAAATATCTTACATAAATATTTTTTGTCTTTAGATAATTAAATATATCCTCAGCTTTCGCGCTTTTATGAGTTGCAAATAAAAAATTAGTCTTTGAATCAGTGCATGTAAATCCTAATTCTTTAAGTTTTGTTTTTGCATTCTCTCTTGTAGTAATTATTTTTTCCACAAGATTTTTGAAATAAGCATCGTCTTTTATAGCTTCTACACCTGCATAGATTGTTGGAAAATTCATTGTATATGAATTATACGAAAACTTAACAGCAAGCATTGCACTGATTAACTTTTCATTTCCCATTGCATAACCGATTCTAAGACCTGCTGCTGAACGGGATTTTGAAAATGTTCTTACAACTAGCACATTATCATATTTTTCAATGAATTTTAATGCTGAAGTTGCTCCAAAATCTACATATGCTTCATCAACAATTACTACCGAATCCTGATTATTTTTTATAATTTCCTCAACCTTGTCTATTGACATCTCTACTGCTGTTGGAGCATTTGGATTAGGAAATACGATTCCACCATTTTTTCTAAAATAATCCTCAGGTATTATTTCAAAATTATCGTCTAATTTTATTGTTTCATAAGGAATATCAAATAAATCTGCCCATACATCGTAAAAAGAATATGTAATATCAGGGAATAGTATTGGTTTATCTGAATTAAAGAATGTTAAAAATGCCATTCCTAAAACGTCATCTGAACCTACTCCTACAAATACCTGGTTTGATTTAACTCCATAATATTTAGCAATTGCATCAACTAATTCTGTTGCATCCGGGTCCGGATATTTTCGAAGAATTGCCGAATCCATATCACAAAGTGCTTTGCTCACTCCCGGTGCCGGTGGGTAAGGATTTTCATTAGTATTTAATTTTACTACATTCGCTGTCTTTGGCTGTTCGCCGGGTGTGTATGGAGTTACTTTTCTAATATACTGTTCCCAAGTCTTCATTTCTATCCCTTTCTGTCATTATCTTCTTTATCAATATATTAATTCCAATCATTATGACTATTGCCGTAAATGCTCCGCACGTATCTATGCATACATCAAAAAATTTAGGACTTCTTCCATCTACAAATCCCTGATGGAATTCATCTGTGCACGCATAAATAAACGGAACGACAATTGTCATTAACCGGTATCTTATCTTTTTACTTCTGTATGCTCTAAATGTCATTGCAAACATAGTTATCAATATCCCCAATATTGCATATTCTCCAAAATGTCCTGTCTTTCTTACAAAAAAACTAGTTTTATTAAATATGTCCTGTTGCTTTAATAAATCCTTGCTGTCATATTCAGGCTCTATATATTTAACTACTTTAACAGTAATCTTATCACTAAGAGACTGAGATGATTCACCATTCTCAGCCGAAAATCCAAATATGGTTCCCATCCAGAATCCTATCAAAACAATTAAGACTATTCTAACTATGTATATTTTTTTCATTTTAAAAGTTTTTCCTTTATTAACTATTAAACAGTTATTGTACATTATAAATTACTTTAATGTGTCAATGATCAAATATCTTTTATAATGCATGACCTTTTTTGTTAATTACATCTACTACATAGTCAACACATTTTTCTGCTTCTTCATCAGTTCTTGCTTCAACCATTACTCGAATTACAGGCTCTGTTCCACTTTCTCTTACAAGAATTCTTCCGTCTTCTCCAAGCTTATCTGCAACTTCTTTTACTGCTGCCTGAACATCTGCATCCTGCTGTGCTTCCGGTTTACTCTTAACCTTTACATTTTTAAGGCACTGTGGATAGATTGTAACAGGTGATGTAAGTTCTGACATTTTTTTCTTGCTTGCAAGCATTACTTCCATTAATTTGATTGATGTTAAAATACCATCTCCTGTTGTTGCATACTTACCAAAAATAATATGACCTGATTCTTCTCCACCAAGTTTATATTCATTTTCTCTCATGCATTCATAAACATATTTGTCACCTACTGCTGTCTTTTCATAATCAATGCCTACTGCATCAAATGCTTTATAAAGACCGATATTTGACATAATTGTTGTTACAACTGTATTGTTTACAAGAGTTCCTTTCTGTTTCATATAAACTCCGGCAACATATAAAATTAAATCACCATTAACAACATTTCCTTTTTCATCTACACATAAACATCTGTCAGCATCTCCGTCATATGCAAATCCGATATCTAACTTATTTCCAATAACATATTTCTGTAATTCTTCAATATGTGTTGAACCACATTCTTTATTAATGTTAGTTCCATCCGGTGCATCATTAATTACATGTGTTTCTGCACCAAGTGCATCAAATACTCCTTTTGCAATTGAAGATGCACTACCATTAGAACAGTCAAGACCAACTTTGATATTTCTATATGAATGTGTTGCAAGTGACATCAAATAACCCATATATCTGTTTCTTCCTGCAAAATAGTCAACTGTTCTTCCGATTTTTTCCATTCTTGCATATGGAATACTTTCTAAATCACTGTCTAAGTATTTTTCTACTTCATCAATGACCTCCTGTTCCATCTTTTCACCATTGCCATTAATTAACTTAATTCCGTTATCATAGAATGGATTATGACTTGCTGATACCATAATTCCGCAATCAAAATCTCCTGTTCTTACAACATATGAAACACTTGGTGTTGTAGTAACGTGTAATAAGTATACATCTGCACCTGTAGATGTAAGCCCTGCTGACAAAGCGTCTTCGAACATGTAACTGCTTCTTCTTGTATCTTTTCCAATAACAACTGAGCATTTATGATATCTTCCATAATACCATCCTATGAATCGTCCTATCTTAAATGCATGCATTGCTGTTAAATTAACATTTGCTTCTCCTCTAAAACCATCTGTTCCAAAATATTTTCCCATTTCCACTAATTCATTGTCTACTATATATTTGAATATAAGCACCGACAATTTCCTTTCATCATTTTTATGACCTTACGTCATATATCCAAATTCATTTCATTTGGCACTTTTTTTATTATATAATATTCCATCTTCATTTACAACCTGAACCCTATATTCCGACCCTTTAGTATGACAAATTGCATAATCCGACATTTATCTACAGGATATATATTTAATTCCGACTTCTTTCCCTTTATTACTGTCATAATTGACTATTTTGTGTCGATATATTCTTTCCATATTTCTTCATATTTCTGATATAATTTAATAGGCTTTACAGCAATAATTTAGAAGAGGACATTTAAAATGATTAATGAAAATGAACTTCTACTAAAGGAAACGGAAGATTTACTTCTTGAAATACAGCAGCTGAAAAAGCAGTTAGAATACGAATCACAAAAGCATAAACAATGGAAAGCACTTGCAATGGTATTTCATGACTCATTGTGGGATATGGTGAATAAATATGTACTTATAAAATGATGCCGGATTTCACAAAAGGCACAAAAATAAAGTGACATCAGGAAATAATCCCTGATGCCACTTTATTTTTGGTATAAGCACCTATCTTTAATTATAAATTCCTTATCGCATACATCTAACGCAGCCTGTTTATGAGTAATTATGATACATGTTCTTTCTTTTAATTTCTTTATATTTTCCAACACTCTCTTTTCTGTCATTTCATCAAGCGCCGATGTTGCTTCATCTAACAATAAGATTGGTGCCCCACTTATAACTGCTCTCGCAATTGCAATTCTTTGTGCCTGACCTTCTGATAATCCCATGGCATTTTCACCAATCTTAGTATCCATTCCATTTGGTAATTTGCTTACGAAATCATATATATCACTTGCTATTAATGCCTGCTTTATTGTTTCATCATCTGCATCTTTGATTAAAGTTAGGTTCTCTCTTATTGTACCGCTAAACAAAAAATTTCCCTGAGGTACATACGCAAACATTCTTCTTGTATCAGGTGAAACAGTAACTTCTTCTCCATCTTTAAAGCATAACTTTATCTCACCTTCATCTGGTCTGAAAACTCCTAGCAAAAGTTTAAACAAAGTACTTTTTCCAATTCCGGAAATTCCCCTTATCGCCACAAATTCACCTTTACTAAAATCTGCATTTCCTTCTTTAAGTACAATATCTCTTCCATAGCTAAATCTTATATTTTTAAATATACCTTTATCGAATTTATCATAGAGTTCTTTTACCGTTTCCTCTGGTTCGTTTCTTTGTTCATCCTGTATATTCTCAATCTCGATTATTCTTTCTGCCGAAGCCAAAATACTGTAATATTGCGGAATAACCTTAGTTATATTGAAAAATGGAGTTTGTATCTGGGATATTAACTGAAGCATTGCAGTCAAAGTACCAAAACTCATTGTCTTTGCGCATACTTTTAATGCACACCAGATTAATGCAAACAAATACCCTGCATTAAAAATGAAACTAAATCCTGTGTTTGCACATATACTTATGACCCTTCGTTTCATTTTCATATCATAATTTTTCTTTTGAAGTATGTCGCCTTTTTCAGCAAACTTATCCTCTACGCCAAATGTTTTTACAGCTAGAATGCTTTCTATTGATTCCTGATAAAATGATCTTACTTTTCCATCTGTCTCCTGAACAGCCTTATGTAGACTTTTTAATTTTTTTCTAAAAAATAATGTTGTTACTGACAATACAATTCCTGCTGCTAAAAATAAAATAGTAAATCTCCAGTCAAATGAAACAAGCACTATAAAAGCACCTAAGAATTGGAAAACGCAAAACAAAATAGTTGGAATAATTGATGTAACTCCTTCTGTAACTATTTTCATATCGCTTGTCAGACGGTTAATTAACTCTCCACTATGATATTTCATTATATCACTATAATTTTTTCTTATAATGCTCTGATACAATTGCGATCTCATGCTCATTTCAAGACCTGCCTGTGCCTTAACAGTCATGCTCTGCGTTGCAATTCTAAGAATCATTCTAAACAAAATTGTGCATAAAATAATAATGCCCACAACTATAATCTGGTTTCTAAATTTAATAAATTCATCGTGTCCCTGCGCATCTGCTGCATTTGCTGCCGCATCTATTGCAAACTTACTTAAAACCGATAAGCCTGTTCCAATTAGTGCAAGAATTATATTTGCTATACTTAAAATAATTATTCTAAAGCTTTGCTTCTTAGCTTTAGCTTTTATCCATACAAGACTTTCTCTATCTTTCATTATCTAAATCAAATTCTTTCTCTATTATTATAAATAATATATTTGTAATCAGTTATCCCTTTTTTTGCCAGAATAACTATTCAAATATATTTGCGTCTTTCATTTTCTCAATGAATTTTTCTACGTCCTTCGTTGCAGTTTCACTGTCTATTTCAAACTCTTCAGTTATCGTTTTGACTATTTCATCACTATTCATTCCACTTTGTAATTTCTCAAATATAAATGCACCTGTATCATTTGTTGTTATCATTCCATTAAATTCGTTTGTCTCATTTCCTGTAGGAACAATTACGTTACTTCCTCCTACTTTTCTTAAAATAAACCCTTCTTTTATCTTCATTTCATTCTCCTTCTATAAAAAGAAAAGGAGCTTTCAAAGCTCCTTTTCTTTATGTAATTATTATTATTTTGTAACTTTTCCCTTGAATCCGGCTTTCTTTAAATTCTTCTTTAATTTCTTGAATTCTTTAGCTTTCATCTTCTTATTAACTTTAACTGTAATCTTAGCTGAATTTAATCCCTTGAAAGCACCTTTCTTTACTGTGAAGCTCTTTGTTCCTTTAACAATAATCTTCTTTACTTTCTTAGCTCCTGTGAATCCCATCTTGTTAACTCTCTTAACTGTAGCTGGAATTACAATCTGTTTAGCTTTCTTTGCTGTCTTAGCAAATGCTTTAGCCTTAATTACTGTTACTGTGTAAGTTACCCCATCAACTGTTACTGTAGCAGGTACTGTAGCTATATTCTTACTAACTGTAACATCGTTAACCTCAGCTGTTCCATCAGCCTTTGTATCTACATTGTTACCATCTGTAGCTGCAACGTTCTTCTTATCAACCGGTACAACACTTACTGTTGGACTAGCAACTGCTGCCTGTACTCCTGAAACTGAACTAACTGCTACTACTGCTGCCATTGCTAATACAGCAACTTCTTTCAATAACTTCTTCATCATTATTAAGTTCCTCCTGTCCTCTATTGAGCTTTATTTATTAATTCGCAACATCGACCAAAGCCAAGTCGATTGCCCTATAGCAAACTTTTTACAATCATAAAAGCTCACCATAGGCACATTATACTACTAAAGAGTGTCTTTTTAAATACCTTTTTATATAAAACTATATATTTTTGACATTTTCGGTAAAATTTATACATAAATATTGTGTATTATTAATAGATTTTTCCTTAGTATTATAAATCATTACTATTTACCACTATAATATTTCTGTTTACTGTATTTATTTTTCAAATCTGTTGCACGGTTTAAAACCACTCCTAATATTTTACATCCTGATCTTTCAAGCTGTTTTATTGAATTCTTAACTTCTGCTCTTGTGATTTCTCCACTTCTTATAACAAGAATCGCTCCATCACACATGCTTCCAATTTTTTCAGCATCTGAAACAAGTCCTAGTGGTGGTGCATCTACAAATACATATCTGTAATCTTTTGAAAGTTCATTTAACATATTTCCAAATTTGTCACTTTCAAGTAACATTGATGGATTAATTATATTTTCTACATTTGGAATAATGTATCCATTTTCAAAAGGACTTTCATATATAACTTCATCTAGAGAAAAATCTTCTGCAAGATAATTTACAAGACCTTTCATTTCTTTCCCATCCTGACGCTCCATATCATTTTTCTTCACTAATACTGAATTTCTCATATCAGCATCAACTAACACTGACTTAATTCCGGCATTAGCCATCTGTTTCCACATCTGCATTGTAACAAAACTTTTACCTTCATTTGGCAATGTACTTACAACCATAATTTTCTTTATTTCATTTCCTAAAAAGCTGACATTTATACGAAGACGGTTTATTGATTCTTCTACAGCATAAGGAAGTTCCTGTATTGAATCCATTTTAATTTTATTCATTTTACTTTCTCCTCAAGCTTATTTTTTCGGTGTATAATCTTTTTTTCCTTTTGCATAATTGCTATATGAACCATATTTCACATTTCCATCAGGAATAACAGTTAATGGAATAATTCCCAAATATTTTTCAATATCTTCTTCTGTCTTAATTGTATCATCAGTAATAAATAAGAATGTCAATACTGCTAATACTAAAACCATCCCTCCAAGTGCTCCCAGCATTGTATTCTTCTTAAGACTTGGTGAACTTTTAAATTTAGGTGTAATTGCTCTTTCTGCAATATTTGGTGCTGTAGTTCCCATTAATTTAGGAATTTCAGTAACTGCCTTTTCAGCCAATGCATTCGCTATAATCTTAGCTTCCTTTGGTTTAGTGCTAACAGCTGCTATTTTCAAAATACGTGTATCTTCTACTGTAGAAATACTAATCATTCCGTTAAGTTGCTCATATGTATACCCTAAATCATTTTCTTTGCTTACTGCCTCTACTATAGGACGTACATGCAATAATTCCGCATAATCTTCCGACAATGAAGTACCAATACTTAAGTCTGCCAAATTAACTACTGAATTATTTGATGCAGATACCATGTATACTTTAGCTGTAGCAGTGTACTTTGGTGTTATTAAAAATTTTGTTACAAGACCTGCAATTATAGCTCCAACTACAAAACCAATTATGATAAAAATAATCTTTTTGCGATAATAGTTGAATAAGTCTAAAAGATTAATTTCTACTTCATCTTCTTTTTCATTCATATTAATATTATCTACCTGTTGTTTCATTTTTTCTTTCCTTTACTCCTTGTTGTTATGTTCCTTTATTCCAAATAAATCCTCCATAGTTGTAACCATAGAATCTTTATCTACATAAAATTCAATATGATCAAGATTATCTCCCAGTGCCTGGCCAACCTTTGATTCTCCCTGTAATTCATATATCCCCTTATTTGTTCCACTTGCAAATATATTGCTTATATTAGATATTGTTCCAATTGTTATATCTGTTGTTGCCTTATCCTGCAACTGATTAAATATATCTGTTGTATAATTACTGTCTGACTTAATTTTATCCTGTAATTTTTTGAAGAAACCTGTCATATACTGTTGTTGTCGCTTCATTCTTGATGCATTTTCTTCATCACCAACACCATATCTGTCATGTACATAAGCGTATGCTTCATCATCAGTAAGTTGTAATGTTGCTCCTTTTTTCATTTCAGGATATTTGTCTGTAAAATCTTCTTCTAATGTTACTGTAACTCCACCGACAATTTGATTAAGTGTAGGAATTTCACTCATGTTAAGTTCATAATAGCCATTAATTTCCATACCACCTAATAATTTCTTTACGGCTTTTACTGTATTCTTACAGCCTTGTTCTTTATTTCCACCATACCAATGTGCCGTACATAACTGAAGAGTTGCCGTTGCTGCACCTTTTCCTTCATGATTAATTAATGATATCTCTGTCATGGTATCTCTGTTAAATTGCAGAAAACTATAAGTTCCATCTGTTTTATCAACAATAACAAGCATTAAAAAATCTGCCATACTGCCCTGATATTCATCGCCTTCTCCATCATTTCCTGAAGCATCTGTTCCAATAAGAAGGTAATTTTCAAAATCATGATAATAATCATATTTTTTCTTATTAAGCTTTATTTTTCCTCTTGCGACCTGAACATTCCAGTCATTAATAGAATCCTCATCCGAAACATTCGTCTTTTCCGTCTTATTATCAATATACTGGAGTCCATATCCAAAAGCTATAATAAATAATATGAATATCAATATACCTGCAGCAATTTTTATGTATTTTTTTCTTTTCATTTTCATTTGATTAACACCCTATTACTCTTATTTCGTATCAAATCCAAGCACTTTTTTTCCAAAATTATCTATTTGTTCAACCATCTTTTGACCATATTTATCTGATATATAATCATATCCGCTTATCAGATTTGGTTTTCGGTTATCAACATTATGACAATCACTTCCTAAAATAAGAGGTTTATCATTTTCTATTAACTTTTTTACCACTTTTCTTTTCTTTCTATTGTCACAAAAATCTGCGTTTACCTGAAAAACAACAGGTAATTCAAGTATTTCCTTCCAAATTTTTTTCCTTGTCTGAAAAGCATAAAATCTTTCTATATGTGCCAAAATAACCGTTAGATGCCTCTCTTCCATCAGCATTATTACATCCTGTAAAACAGATTTATTCCATTGTGTAAAAGGAAGCTCGAGTAGAATCGCATCTGTATCTTCTATACATAGTTTTTCCAATTCTCTTGCCTGTCCTATTCCATTAAAATAACACACCTCAGCTCCAAGCTTTATAGCAGGATACGCATCATCTTTCATGTATTCGGTACATGCTTTTAATTTATTAAATGACTTTTCTCTGTCTTTTAGGAAATGTCCAACTGAATTATTTTGAGCATAAAAATGAGGAGTTGCTAACATTGTAATAACTCCTTGACTCTTTGCTATACGAAGCATGTCAAGTGATTCCTCCTCGCAACTGCTTCCATCATCTATACCAGGCAATACATGAGAATGAAAATCAATCATTTCTGCCTCCTTTTGTCTCAAAAATCAAGTAATTCATACACTATTGTCAGGCTTAATATCCCCAATAATCTTTTACTTTATATATGATATTTTAAAAAATCATAACTGTCAAGTAAAAGCCTTACTCTCTCTACTATTGCTTTTCGTTTTAATAGTTTGTTAAAACTATGATCAGCACACGCATAGTATCTGTTTTATAGTCCATAAATAAAAAAGTAGCGAACAAATTTATCTTACATCACTAAAAATAACCTTACATAATTTTAGTATTTATTTTTTGATGTAAAACAAAATTCCATTTGTCCGCTACATAAAATAACTATATTTATTTTTCTTTATAATGATGTGCTTCCTCTAACATCATATCTTTTACTTTCATTAATCGAATCTGTGTGCTTCGTTCATTTTCATCTAATTTCATAGTAATATACTTTATATTTTTCTGTGCCTCAGGAATTATAACATGTTCTAAGGCATTAACTCTTCTTCTTGTTTTCTCGATTTCACTTGAAAGCAACTGACATGATTTTTCAATCTGTGCTAATCGTACCATATCTTCTCTGATATCTGCGAGAGATGTGACTGCATCATCTAAGTCTCCTGTTGTAAATGCAAATCCATAAGAATATATGTCATTTGGATTAGCTGTCTTAGATTTAACGGAATATACCGGAATATCTACACTCATTATATTTTTCTTATCTACATTTAGTTCAAGTTTTTGCTTTGTTGCCATTAAAGCCGTTGTTAATGTTTCAGTATTCATTCCCGCCTTAGCAACAACAAAAATTGTATTTGCCTTTTTTATGGATTCCTCAACCTTTAGTCTAAGTTCCATATTTTCCCTTGCCAAATCCAAAAACTGTCTCATAAGCTCATCTCTTTTATCTTTTAACAGTTTATGTCCCTTTACTGCAGATACAAGTTTCTTCTTCTGTTTCGTCAATTCCATTCTTGTAGGATTAACCTGAGTGTTTGCCATTCTCTCACCTCGCTTTCTAAACGCTTTTTTGTATCACTTATTTTTCTTTGTAATACATATCAAGATATTTATCATCAATACGTTTAAGTTCTGCACGAGGCAAAATATTAAGCAATTCCCATCCTATATCCATTGTTTCCTCAATGCTTCTGTCTGACTGGTATCCCTGTGATACATACTTCTTTTCAAATTCATCAGCAAATTTTGCATAAATTCTGTCTGTTTCTGAAAGTGCTGCCTCACCTAAAATAACCATCAGTTCTTTAGCATCCTTACCTCTTGCATATGCTGAGAACAACTGGTTCATTACATTTGAATGATCTGCTCTTGTTTTTCCTTCCCCAATACCTTTATCTTTAAGTCTTGAAAGCGATGGAAGAACATCTATTGGTGGCTGAATGCCTTTTCTGTAAAGCTCACGGCTTAAAATAATCTGTCCTTCAGTTATATATCCTGTAAGGTCAGGAATTGGATGTGTCTTATCATCTTCAGGCATTGTAAGAATAGGAATCATTGTTACGCTACCGTCTTTACCTCTCTGACGTCCTGCTCTTTCATACATCGTTGCCAAATCAGTATACATATATCCCGGATATCCTCTACGTCCCGGAACTTCTTTTCTTGCTGCAGAAATTTCTCTTAAAGCATCTGCATAGTTAGTAATATCCGTAAGAATTACAAGAACATGCATTCCTTTTTCAAATGCAAGATATTCTGCTGCAGTCAATGCCATTTTCGGTGTGGCAATACGTTCAACAGCCGGGTCATTTGCTAAATTGATAAACAATACTGTTCTATCAATCGCTCCTGTTTCTTTGAAACTATCTATAAAATAATTTGCCTCTTCAAATGTTATACCCATAGCTGCAAATACTACGGCGAACTGTTCATCTTTTCCTTTTACCTTTGCCTGTCTTGCAATCTGCGCTGCTAACTGTGCATGTGGAAGACCTGAAGCTGAGAAAATTGGCAATTTCTGTCCTCTTACTAATGTGTTTAATCCATCAATTGCTGAAATTCCTGTTTCAATAAATTCTGAAGGGTAATTTCTTGCTGCCGGATTCATAGGTACACCATTAATATCTCTTCTCTCTTCCGGAAGAATTGCGGGTCCGTCATCTATTGGGTTACCTAATCCGTCAAATACTCTTCCAAGCATATCTTCCGAAACGCCAAGTTCCATGCTTCGACCTAAAAATCTTACTTTACTGTTTGAAAGGTTAATTCCAGTAGAACTTTCAAATAACTGTACCAGTGCATTTTTGCCATCTATTTCAAGCACTTTACAACGTCTTGTTTCACCATTTGCAAGTTCTATTTCTCCAAGTTCATCGTAAGTAACATTTTCTACGTCCCTAACAAGCATCAAAGGACCTGCTACTTCCTGAATTGTTCTATATTCCTTTGCCATATTAGAAGTCCTCCTTATCAAATGCTCCTGCAACCTGAATTTCAAGTTCCTTTAAGATTTCATCATATCTACTCTGAATATCTTCTTCCTTAGTATACTTAAATCTTCCGATTTGTTCTCTTATTGGAAGTGCTATTAATTTTTCAATTGAAGCACCGTTTGAAAGAGCTTCATTTGCCTCATAGTAATATCCAAGTACTAATTTCATCATTAAATATTGTTTATTAAGAGAAGTGTATGTGTCAATCTCATGGAATGAGTTCTGATGCAGGAAGTCTTCTCTTATTGATCTTGTTGCTTCCATTTTTAATCTGTCAGGTGCTGAAAGTGCATCCATACCTACCATTTTTACAATTTCTTCTAACTGTGCTTCATCTTGTAGAAGACTCATCAGCTCCTGTCTTAATTTAAGCCATTCTTCTGATACATTTTCTTCGAACCATTTTCCTATATTATCTACATATAAGGAATAACTTGTTAACCAATTAATTGCCGGGAAATGTCTCTTATAAGCTAATGCTGAATCAAGTCCCCAGAATACCTTTACGATACGAAGTGTAGCCTGAGACACAGGTTCTGAAATATCACCACCCGGAGGAGATACAGCTCCAATTACCGAAAGTGCTCCTTCTCTTCCTTCTTTTCCAAGTGAAATAACCTCACCTGCTCTTTCATAAAACTGAGCAAGTCTTGAACCTAAATATGCCGGATAACCTTCTTCACCAGGCATTTCTTCAAGTCGTCCTGACATTTCACGAAGTGCTTCTGCCCATCTTGAAGTTGAATCTGCCATAAGTGCTACTGAATATCCCATATCTCTAAAATACTCAGCAATTGTAATTCCTGTATAAATAGAAGCTTCTCTGGCTGCAACAGGCATATCTGATGTATTTGCTATTAATACTGTTCTCTCCATCAAAGAACGTCCTGTCTTTGGGTCCTTTAATTCCGGGAATTCATTAAGTACATCTGTCATCTCATTTCCACGTTCTCCACAACCAATGTATACAACAATATCTGCCTCTGCCCATTTTGCCAACTGATGCTGAATTACTGTTTTTCCTGAACCGAATGGTCCGGGAACCGCTGCTACACCACCTCTTGCAATTGGGAATAATGTATCTACTACTCTCTGACCTGTTACCAACGGTTTTGTTGGTGGAAGTTTCTTTGCATAAGGTCTTCCTTTTCTAACCGGCCATTTCTGCATTAATGTAATTTCTTTATCGCCGTCTTTTGTTTCTACAACTGCAACTGTCTCTGTTACTGTATAATTTCCGGCTGTTATTGATTTTATTTTTCCTTTAATTCCATATGGAATCATTATCTTCTGAGTTACAACTTCTGTTTCTTTTACAGTACCAATAACATCTCCTGTTTCAACTTCATCTCCAACATTCATGCAAGGTACAAAATCCCATTTCAAATCTCGCTTTAAAGATGGTACTTCAACGCCTCTTTTCAAGTTGTTTCCTGCCACTTTCATAATATCATCAAGTGGTCTTTGAATTCCATCATATATACTTGCTATAAGTCCCGGGCCTAATTCTACAGATAATGGTGCCTCTGTTGACTCAACTTCTTCTCCCGGTCCTAATCCTGCTGTTTCTTCATATACCTGAATCGAAGCCTGGTCACCATGCATTTCAATGATTTCGCCAATAAGACGTTCTTTACTTACTCTTACAACGTCAAACATATTGGCATCTCTCATCCCTTCTGCTATAACTAAAGGTCCCGCAACCTTCTTAATTACTCCTTTGCTCATACTAGTCTCCTTACTGTGAAATAAAATCACTTCACTTTAATTTATGAAAACAAAATATCGCTGCCTACAGCCTGTTCTACACTTGCCTTAACTCCTGCAACTCCTTTCCCGGTATTTCCAAATACGCCGGGAATTAATATTATTGCCGGTGACAGCATTTCTTTATATTTATTTATCTCATGATCAATCTGTACTGCCAGACCTTCCGTCACATAAATAATTTCGTATTCACTTTTAGCCAACACTCTAAGAGTTTTAATTCCCTCTTCAGGGTCGGTTACCGGAAATGTATCCATTCCGATTGCACCAAACCCATATATACTGTCATAATCACCTAACACCGCAATCTTATACATACATTTTCCTTAACCTTTCCCGAATAAAATCATCACTTAAGTTATTTAACTTTCCAGTCAATATAATTCTAACTGTTTTTATTTCATTTTCTCTCGCAAGAAAATATGCAAGTATTGGGCCTGCCGAAAAAGAATTATATTTTTCCTCTTTGATTTTATCGATTATTCTATTATCACACCATCTTTCAAAAGCTGACGGTGATTCTTTTATATGTTCAGCTGCCTCGCTGTATCCTGCCGATTGTAAATAACTGCATATTCCATCAATTCCTGATTCCGCGCCTTTAATTAAAGAAGCTTTGCTTAAAGAATCACAGGCAACAATTGCTCTTTCCATGAAATCTTTTGATTTCTTTGTTTTAGCACATCTTACTGCAACTCTTATATTTGCAACTGCAACCATTTCTTCAGCATATTGTTTTATTAATTTTGAATCTGATTTTGCTCCTTCTTCTTTAACAGCTTCTAATGTTGCTGTATCAATTATTATGTCGCATAACTGACCATCCTGAGTTTGTAGTAACGCCTCTGTCGCTTCATTCGCTACATAAGCCATTCTTTCAGGCAAACTGTCAAAATCTTTTCTTTCAACCATATCCTTCAACTGCTCAGGTGACCATCTGCAATTATCATAATATGCATGCTCTGCTTTATCTCCACTACATACCTGTTTAATTGCTGCTTTTAAATTATGATACTCTCTTGGTACTGTAATTACAGCAAATGCATCTTTCTCATTTACTAACTCATGTATGTCATCCCAGGTTTTCTTTCTCTCAAATGCAAGCATTTCATCTTCTGTTTCCGCCGGTTCTCCATTTCCCCAACCATGGTCATGAAGAAATACCATACAGCTTTTATAATCTTTACAAGCCATCAACTGTTCAATCACTGAATCAGAAAATAGTGAGACCTCTTTTGCACGAACACGGGCAACCGCATAAGTATAATTGGTTTCTGACATATATTTTCCTCCTCAACTATTTAAACAGGAATCTGTTAATTTCATCCTGCAAATCATCTTTTTTATTGTGAAATACAGCATCAAAAGTACAATTTTCCACTATATCTCCGTAATCAAGAATCATTCCATTTTCAATATTTATAGGTTCATTGCTTACTGATAATTTTCCATTATTTTTGTTTGCTGCTTCACTTATCTTTTCCTGAAAATCCTTAGGAAGTCTCTCTAAATCTTTTTTATTAAGGCACATTTTTCCTTCTGCCGGCTGAGCATATTCCTCTGTCATTTTTATTAAATAACCAAAATATTCCTCATCCGAAGCATTTACCATTTTGTTATATGCCTTATTCACTATATCTGAAATAATTTTTTGTTTTGCTTCAAGATATTTCTGCTTTGCTTCCATTCCGGCTGCTGACTTAATTTTACTAAATAGTAATTTTTCTTCACTCTCAGCCTTTTTTGTCCCTGCAGTCTCTATTTTATCAATTTCAATTTGAGCGTTTTCTTTTATAGAGTCGCAGGTGTCTTGTGCCTTTGCCAAAATATCTGCCGCTTCTTCATTTGCGTCAGCTTTAATTTGGTTTAATATTTCTTCTAATCCACCCATGGGCAACTCCTTTCTGCTTATATACTTCTATTAAACCGGAATATTACTTACAGAAAGAATTGATATAAGAAGTGCTAAAATAGCATATGTTTCAACCATTGCAGGGAATAACATTGACTTACCAAACTGTTCAGGTTTCTTAGCTACGATTCCAATACTTGCAACTGCTGTTTTTCCCTGGTGTAATCCTGAGATTAAACCAACAACACCAATTGGAAGACATGCGGCTAAAATCATAAGTCCTGTTCCTGTTGATATTGATGCAAGATTTCCGTTTAATAAACCGATTTTACTTAATGTGATAAATGCAACTAATAAACCGTAAATACCCTGTGTACCAGGAAGAAGCTGTAAAATTAAAACCTTTGAAAATTTACCCGGATCTTCTGTTACTACACCTGCTGCTGCCTGACCTGCAATACCTACACCCATTGCTGATCCTGCTCCTGCCAATAAAGTTGCTAACGCTGCGCCAAGAATGGCATAAAAAATTCCTAATTCCATTATTATTTCTCTCCTTTATCTAACTCAACATATTTTGTTTTTAATGTGAATGGATTGAAGGCTCTGCCTCCTCCTTCATAGAATTTTCCGAAAAATTCTACATACTGTAATCTGTTTGTATGAACATAAGCTCCTAACAGATTGATTGCAAGGTTTAGTGTATGACCTACAATAAATACTATTATGAAAACTATTATTCCTACCGGGCCATCGCCTATCATGCTGCCCATAGAATTTACAACTGATGCAATAACTCCTGTTGCCAGACCTAATGCTAAAAGTCTTGAATATGACAGCAAATCGCTTAGCCAGCCTGTTACGTTATAAATATCATAAGCTCCAAGAGCAATTCTGATAGCCCACTTGTTACCTTTTCTTCTGCCGGACATAAGAAGCAATCCTACAAGTCCTATTATTGTTAAAACTTTTGACAGGATTGTCAGCCATACCGGAAATACAAATGTCATCTGTGAAATAGATGCAAATAAATCAGTTGGCAATAATAACAATATTAATCCGATTAACAGTGAATACCACAATAATACATCACATATAAAATCCACTATTTTATTGTCTTTCAAAAGCATATACCCTTTTATTCCAAGTCCTAAGAACATATGAATAATTCCTATTACCATTGAATACATTAACAGTCTCATCGGATCGTTAAGCGGAACAAACCACAACGCTTTAAGTTCTATATTTTTATGGAAAAATACATTCGATACAACTGTAATTGCATCACCAAAAAATCCTCCAAATAGCAATCCCCATATTGTCGTTGATATTCCGCAATACATAAACATATGCAATGATTTATTTAACGAATCGCCCATTCTAGGGAATTTTTTTATCGCTATAAAGCATGCTAAAAATATTATCAATCCATAAGCTGCATCGCTTAGCATCATTCCAAATAAAATGTAATAAAATACTGCCATTATTGCACTTGGGTCAAACTCGCCTTTCTTTGGTAATCCAAATGATTCAACAACACCCTCTACAGGTCTTGCAAAAGCGTTGTTTTCAAGTAAAACCGGAGGTTGTTCTTTTGCCGATATCTCTTCTGCCTCAATCATAACCGTGAATTTATCAGTAAGTGTTTCTTTAAGCTTCTCAAATTCTTTTTTTGGAATATAACCTGTAATTATAAATACATGTTTTGTTTGAAGAATCCTTCCAAGTACATCGTATTTTTCTGCTCTGCTGTTAAAATAATCTGCCGCTAACTGAATGTCCTCTCTATCCTCTGCTAATTGCCTGAGTTCCTCAATGCGATTATCTATGCTGTTTTCAAACTCAGCAATCCTCTTTGTCCATTTTTCCTTAGATACCTCAGGAATACTTCTCATTATCAGCGAAGGTCTTGAAAAATCCATCTGCCTCAATGCTTCCTCAAACTGTTCTGCATCTTTTTTCATACAAAATCCTGCAACACAGGTCTGATTTTTGTCTGAATAAAATATTCTTACATCGCTCGCTTTAGGGAACTTTTCATTTGACTGGATTTGCTGATACAGTTGTTCCTGAGTAATATTTCCGGGAAATGAGCCATAAATAAACGCTGTCTTTTCAGTTCCCGTTGTCGCACCCGGAACATCCATATTTAACCATGGTTTTACAGCTTCTATATTTGCTTTTAATTTCAAAATATCATTTTGTTTTGCTGATATTTCTTTTTGCAAATTAAGAATAGCTGATATTTTATCCATTATTTCATCTCTATTATCTGAAATTCTTTTAAATTCATTTGAAGCAACCTGCCTCTTTCCTTCTAGAGACGAAAACATTGATTTCTTTTCCGGTTCATATTGCTCTAATACTTCCAAAGCATTTTCTGCTAAAGCTGCATTTCTTTCAAAACTTGATTTAGCAACACTTGTATCCATCTTGGAAAAGCCTTTTTTTACTTTTCTTTCCTTGATTTCAACAACACCACTTCTTTGAATATATTCTATGATAGGCTTTCGTTCTTTTTTCAGGGCACAAATGCATATTTTTTGCATTTCTAATACTGCCATTTTATCATGCCTCCCTTCTTTATTTCTAAAGAAATAACAATTTATAGTTATATGATAATTTAATTATATCGATTAAGCATCAATTCCTTCATTATATGCAATCTAATAATCTTAAATTTCAAATCACAAACAATTAAAATTTCATTACTTCTTCTACTGCCTTATTTACAGCCTCATTTTCGAGAGTTAAAGCCTTGTCATACAGTTCTTTAACATTCTTTTCATTATCACTTCTAATTGTTTTTGCTTCTTTCTCTCCTCTTTCTCTGGCTTTTTGACAATATTCTTCTATCTTGTCTTTCTGCCTTTTTACTGCATCATCAATGCTCTTTTCAGCATCTTCATTTGCCTTTTTTATATTTTTTTCAGCATCTTCATTTGCTTTATTAACAATTTCTTCCCCTTGTTTTTCAGCTTTTTTAATGGAAGCCATTGTTTCTTTAATCATTAAGACACCACCTTTCTTAAAATCTCATAAGCTATAACATTTTCATAAACATCTAAAGCTTATATTCTCTGTAGATTTCTACATCTTAAATTGAATTATACTATACATATTTTTTCTAAAAAATATACAAATTTCGCCAAATGTATAACAATTAAATGCAATTTTCTTTTACTGTAATGTATTACTTTCTTCACTAAAACTGTAAATTCATACTATTGATACAGGCACTTAATCCTATTTAATAAAAAATATATTGTGTATTTTATCTTTTCTCTAATATATTCTTTTCATTTATTTTGTGTTTATTCTATTTTTAATAAATCCGGCTGATTCTCATGGCAAAAGAAGCAACAACCCATCTATCCAGACAGATTGTTGCTTCCGTTTATTTATCTAATAATTTTCTTCCCATAAGAACACCCATAACTGATGCCATCATAAGACCTCTTGTCCATCCTGAAGAATCTCCAAGACAATGTAAACCTTTAATGTTTGTATTAAGGTTTTCGTCCATTTTTACTTTATTTGAATAGAATTTTAACTCAGGGCTGTACAACAATGTTTCTGTTGAAGCGAATCCCGGAACAACTTTATCAAGCATTTTTATAAATTCAATGATATTTGTCATTGCTCTGTATGGCATTGCCGCTGTTATATCACCTGCTACTGCATCTTTAAGTGTAGGTTTAACATTACTCTGTGCTAATTCTTTAGGCCATGTTCTCTTTCCATCGAGAATATCTCCGTATCTTTGTACCATAATATGACCTGCGCCTAACATATTTGTCAACTCACCAACCTTTTGTGCATATTCAATCGGCTTGTTGAATGGCTCAGTAAAGTTATGGCTTACAAGTATTGCAAGGTTTGTATTATTACTCTTCTTTTCCTTGAAGCTATGACCATTTACTACAGCCAAATCATTGTCATAATTTTCCTGCGCAACAAATCCTCCCGGATTTTGGCAGAATGTACGTACCTTATTTTTCCATGGTCTTGGATATCCGATAAGCTTTGACTCATAAAGTACTTCGTTAACCTTTTCCATTACTTCATTTCTGCATTCTACACGCACACCGATATCAACTGTTCCCGGTTTATGTGCAATATTATGTTCTGCACATAGTTTTTCTAACCAATCAGCTCCTCTTCTTCCTGTTGCAATAACAACTTCATCTGCATAATAATGAACACTTTCATTACCTTCTCTTAAGATAACACCTTTACAGCCTTCTTCATCGAGAATGATATTTTCACATTCTATTTCAAATTTCATTTCAACACCATGCTGTAACAACCATTCCTGAATATTGTAATAAAGCTGCTGTGCCTTTTCCGTTCCCAAATGTCTGATTGGGCAGTCTACTAACTTAAGACCTGCCTTAATTGCATTCTTTCTTATTTCCTTGATGTCTTCTCCCTCGTAAATTCCTTCTACATGTGGGTCTGCACCAAATTCCAAATAGATTGTATCTGTATAGTCAATTAATTCCTGTGCAAATTCTTCTCCAATAAGCATCGGCAAATCTCCACCTACTTCATATGACAAGCTTAACTTACCATCTGAAAAAGCTCCTGCTCCGGAGAACCCTGTAGTTATTGCACAATTTGGCTTGCAGTTAACACAATGTCCTACTTCCGCTTTCGGGCAATGTCTTTTTTCTACTGCTTTTCCTTTCTCAACCAAAAGAATCTTCTTATCGCTATTATTTTTTAAAAGTTCTAATGCCGTAAAGATTCCTGCCGGTCCTGCACCTACAATAATCAAGTCATAATGCATACACAATTCACTCCTATTCTTTAAATTTATTCTGTGTTAATTTTTCCTAAACGCTACAAAACCGGATTCGTAAAGAATCCGGTTTTCTGTTTCGTATCGTGATTTCTTACGTCTAATTATATCACAAGTACATATAATTATTCAATCTTTTTATTTTTCCAATAAATATTTGTATATTGCCTCTGCAACCCCATCATGGTCATTGTCCATAACCTCTACATCTGCTATCTTTTTTACATTAGCATTTGCATTGCCCATGGCTACAGCAAGTCCTGCTGTTTTTAATACATCCAGATCATTATCTGCATCTCCAACTACAATTGACTGCTCAACCTCAATATTCAAGTGTTTGCAAAGTTTTTTTAGTCCATATCCCTTTGTAACTCCAAGTGGTGAAATTTCAAGTGATGTATCCTCTGCATTAAGCATCACAATAGGTAATCCCTGTAATTTTTTTCTCGTATCTTCCCTGTCTTGTGGACAAGTATGAAATAGATTAATTTTTTCTATTCCCTGTTTATCTTCATTATGAAATGTAACTGTATCCTCAACTTTTGTACATACTCTTTCATATAACGGAATATAAATTCCCATGTGGTATTTTTCCATTTGCGGAATCAATCTTTTCGGTGAAATAGAACGTCCTTTAGATATCAAATGAATAAACACATCCTTATCTTTAACTGTATCAAATATCTTACTAACTATTTCTTCGTCTATTGTTGAAGCAGAAATTATTTCTTCATTTTTCAAATTATAAACCAAAGCTCCACTTTCAAGGATGGCATATTCCATATCCTTTAATTGTTCTCTATATTCTTCTATTTCAGCTAATGCCCGTCCGGATGATAACGAAATATGTTTTCCATTTTCTATTGCTTCTTTTATTGCTAAAATAACACCTGAATTAATCTTCTTTTCTGAATTTAGCAATGTTCCATCCATATCTAATCCAATTAATTCGTATCCCATATCTTTTCTCCTTTAAACTCTTTAAGCATTCGCATCAAGCCATACTATCTGCTATAATGATGTGCTATTGAACCTACGCTGCCAAATGCACTTTCTTTTAACCCTTACACGCTCCACATAATACATTTTATATTTATACAGTAATTTCAGCGGTCTGAACAGGAATTACCTTTCTTAAATCTTCAAGTGTAATTTCTACCTGATAGCCGATTTTTCCACCACTTACGCAAAATTTTTCTACTTTTTCTACACTCGAATCAATTGTTGTTTTAAATAATTTTTTCATTCCAATCGGTGAGCAGCCACCATGAATGTATCCTGTAAGTGGTAAAAGTTCCTTTGATTTTATCATTTGTATTGATTTTTCTCCTACAGCTTTTGCTGCCTTTTTTAAATCAAGTTCTTTTTCTACAGGTACAATAAATACATAGTGATTTTTTGTCTTTCCTTCTGTGACTAATGTTTTAAATACGCACTCCGGATTTTGTCCTAATGCTTTTGCAACATCAGTCCCACTTATTGCATCTGTATCACCATAATAATAATGCTGATATTTAATCTTCTTACTGTCTAATACTCTCATTACATTTGTTTTTTCGTCTTTTGCTTTCATTTTCTCTCTCCTTGCGAAAACATGTCATCATTTCTCTTGTTAGGCTTATCTTTTCTTCATCATCCGGAACATCTTTATAATTAACCCATTCTGCTACGGACAATTCATCTTCATCCATTGTAATTTTCATATTGCCATCTAGTTTTGCAAAAAATCCCATAAGGACATTACCATCATATCCCCATGGTTGGCTTTTGTAATATGTTATATCTTTAATATGCACTCCTGTTTCTTCAAATACTTCCCTTGCAACTGTTTCTTCGATAGTCTCTCCTATCTCTGTAAAACCTGCAATTAGTGCATATCTTTTATACTCTCTGTCTGCATATTTTGTTAATAATATTTTATCATTGTCCGTCACTCCTACTATAACTGCCGGAGCGATTTTTGGGAATACCTGATTTCCACATTTAGGACATTTTAGCATTCTTATTTTTTCATCATGTTCCATATTACAACCACATGCCCCACAAAATTTATTAGACTTATACCACATATTTAAATGCCATCCTGTTGCTGCTGCCATTACTTTAGTCATTGGTTTCATTGTTCTTGTCTTAAACATTGGTACATACTCAAATCCATCAGCTTCTATTTCGCTTTTTTCATAGAAATATGAATCATTTCCTATACTAAAAAAATAAACCAAGGTATCATCCCCCTGATTTATCTGTTTATACTTCTCATATGTTAAATATTCTAGTGTTTCTGCCTTTTTAGATAACAATACCCTTCTCCCACTGTAACTTAATACATAATCATTATCTTTAGGCTTAATATTTTTATATTGATTGTTTAGTTTTGGTTCTATGTCCTGTATCATATTTACCTCAACTTTCCCTGCTTATTTTAACCGGTTATCAATCTAAGAAAAATTAATAACCGGTTATTTTAATGTTTATATTTATTATTTTGCAAATTAGTGTTTATGATATTTTCTTCCATCTTCTTCGTATTTAGGTTCACATGTAAGCTGTATTCCTAATCTCTTAAATGTCTGTTCATCTACTGATGTAAGCAATACTGTAGAATGTGCCTGACATCCTTTTAACTTATGTAACTGCTTCATCGCTACTTTTGCAACTTCACTATTTGCTGCTGTTGATGATAAAGCAATTAAAATTTCGTCTGTATGAAGTCGTGGATTCTGACTTCCTAAATACTGTGTCTTTAATGTCTGAATCGGTTCAATTGCCTGTGGTGATACCAATTTAACATCATCTTCAATTTTACCTAATTTCTTAACTGCATTTAATAAGGCTGCTGCAGATGAACCAAGCAAATCACTTGTTTTTCCTGTAATCATTGTTCCATCTTCAAGCTCAATAGCTACTGCAGGACTACCTGTTTTTTCTTCAATTTCTTTAGCTACTTTTGCTACTTTTCTGTCATCAATAGTAACTCCTGCCTGCTGCATCAAAAGTTCTAATTTATATATATCATCTTTTGTTTCACCATTACGTTTTTTATCGCATAAACATTTATAATATCTTCGTAAAATTTCCTGCTGTGATGCTTCACAACATACTTCATCATCCACAATACAGTTACCAGCCATATTAACACCCATATCTGTAGGTGATTTATATGGACTTTCACCTGCAATAAGTTCAAACATTGCATTAACAACAGGGAATATTTCTATATCTCTATTATAGTTAACTGTAGTCTTTCCATACGCTTCTAAATGAAATGGATCAATCATGTTTACATCATTAAGATCTGCTGTTGCTGCTTCATATGCAAGGTTAACAGGGTGCTTAAGTGGAATATTCCATATAGGAAATGTTTCAAATTTAGCGTATCCTGCTTCAATTCCTTTTTTATGCTCATGATATAACTGTGAAAGACATGTTGCCATCTTTCCACTTCCGGGACCCGGTGCAGTAATAACTACTAAAGGTCTCTCTGTTTCTATATAATCATTCTTTCCATATCCTTCATCACTTACAATATGATTTACATCGCTTGGATATCCCGGAATCTTATAATGTCTGTATGACTTAATTCCAAGTTCTTTTAATCTCTGTTGGAATAATTCTGCTGATGGCTGTCCTGCAAATTTTGTAAGGCATACACTTCCTACAAAAAGGCCAACTGACTGAAATTCGTCAATAAGTCTTAATACATCTAAATCATATGTTATTCCATAATCGCCTCTTACCTTATTTTCTTCAATGTCTTCCGCACTAATTACTATAACAACTTCTGCCTGGTCTTTTAACTGTAATAACATCTGTAATTTTGAATCAGGCTGAAATCCCGGAAGAACTCTTGATGCATGATAATCATCAAATAATTTTCCACCAAATTCTAAATATAACTTGTTTCCAAATTTTTCAATTCTCTCTCTGATATGCTCTGACTGCATTTTTAAATACTTGTCATTATCAAATCCAATTTTCATTTACTTAACCTCTACCTTTTCTAATTGACTTTAGAATAATTCCGAATTAAATTCTTATTTCTATTCAATAATTACATAAGCATCCTCTTCGGCTAATAAATCTTTTGTTTTAATCTCATTTTCCTATTCTAGCAGAAAAACATTAATAAATGAAGAGTCTATATATTAATTTATCTAAAAATAATAACAGTCCGGCCATATAGCATAAACTGTAATAATCCCTGCTATTGTATGGTCGAACTGTTTTATTTTACTTATTTGACATAATTTTTTCTAAATCTTTATCCGGTGTACTAATAGGTGAAATGTTATAATTTTCCACTAAATAATTCAATATATTAGGTGATATAAAAGCAGGAAGTGTCGGTCCTAAATATATGTTTTTAATTCCAAGATGTAATAATGTTAATAAAATACATACAGCTTTTTGTTCATACCATGATAAAATCATTGATAATGGTAAATCATTAACTTCACATTCAAATGCCTGTGCTAACGCAATTGCAACTTTTATTGCTCCATATGCGTCATTGCACTGACCCATATCCATAATTCTTGCTAGTCCGTTAATATCTCCCAAATCCAAATCATTAAATCTGTATTTACCACATGCAAGCGTCAAAATAATAGAATCTTTTGGTGACTGTTTAACAAACTCCGTATAATAATTTCTTCCGACTCTTGCTCCATCACATCCTCCAACTAAGAAGAAATGACTTATTTCTTTGTTCTTAACTCCTTCAATAACCTTATCTGCAACTCCAAGAATAGTTCCATGTCCAAATCCTGTCATAACATATCTTCCACCGTTTATTCCCGTCATAACTTTATCTTCTTCATAACCGCCAAGTTCAAGTGCCTTATTTATTACAGGAGTAAAGTCCTTGTCTTCTCCGATATGAACCATTTCAGGATACGAAACAACTTCCGTTGTAAATACTCTGTCTGCATAACTTTGCTTAACCGGCATTAGACAATTAGTTGTAAATAATACAGGTCCTTTGATATCATCAAATTCCTTTTGCTGATTCTGCCATGCAGTTCCAAAATTCCCCTTCAAATGAGGATATTTCTTTAACTCCGGATAACCGTGTGCAGGAAGCATTTCTCCATGAGTATATATATTTATTCCTTTTCCATCTGTCTGCTGTAATAACAATTCTAAATCTTTTAAATCATGTCCTGAAATTACGATAAATGGTCCTTTTTCTATAGTCAATGGAACTTTTACCGGAGTAGGATTTCCATAACTTTCTGTATTTGCCCTATCAAGTAATTCCATGCATTTTAAATTCTTTTCTCCCACTTCAAGCGCTACTGGCAAAAGTTGTCCAATTTCCATATCATAAGTAATAACAGATAACGCTTTATAAAAGAATCCGTTTACATCCTCATCCTCATATCCTAAAACCATTGCATGGTACGCATAAGCTGCCATTCCTCTTATTCCAAACAAGATAAGTGATTTTAATGAGCGGATATCCTCATCCTCATTCCACAACAAATTCATATCATAATCTTCTGTACTTCCACAAGGCATCGCACACGCATTGCAATTTGGTGCAATTGCATTTTTTTCTAAATGAACTTTTTGTATCATTTCCTTTAATGTATCATCATTAAAATTAACATTTGTTATCGTTGTAAATAATCCCTCTATTATAATTTTATCTGTTTCTTTTCTTTTAGGATTGTGACTTGTACTTTTTGCCAGACCGATTAACGCTCCTGTGAGTTCATCCTGCAATTTAGATGTATCCGCTGACTTACCACACACTCCCATTGCTCCTGTACAGCCTGTACAACCGGCTGTCTGCTCACATTGAAAACAAAACATTTTATTATCCATCTATTAAAATTCCTTTCTGATGTAAAATTATCACATGCAGATAGTATTATAATTCGAATAACATTTCTGTTGTTTTAACAACATTATTTTAATTTTTATTTGGCATTTTTTGCATTTGGATATATTTTTTCCATTCTGGCATCATTGTAATTATCATCAACCCATATCTGCCACTGCTTTGTTGCCACTATTCCATTTTCTCTCTGGTCATATCTATGAAGCACCATGCATGTCGCAACGACATCAACACTCATAAATATAATCATTACCCATGTACATATTTTTCCCGGCTTTACAGGAATTTTTTCAATTATTGCTGATAATTTAGGGTAACATATTTTAAACCATACAACTGCTGCCATTCCCCAGAAGAAGCAATATAAAAGATTTATTCTTCCTCCTAAGTTAAATGGTATTTTGCTGTAATCCCAAAATATCTTTCCAAATACAATTTCGGTAAATACACTACATAAATATTCGTATGCTCCCCCTAAACAGGTTCCCATTACAAATAAGAAACTATCACTTTTTTCTCTATATTTATAGAGCATAGCCGTTACGATTGCAATTGCCAAGCCCCACACTATACTGAACTGTCCCCATATTACACTGCTTCTTCTCATCCATACTCCTGCCGTTGCTCTGCAGAATATCGTTTCTGTTACATCTCCAAGAAATGAGCCGATAAAAAACAGTAATGCAATTTTATAAAAATCACATCCCCTTGCAAATACACTCTTATCCTTTTCCTTTTTCTCTACTTTAGAAGATTTTGGATAAGCTTTATCTATACGCAGATTTATTCTTTTGGCAATCCATTTTTCAAGTTTTAAACTAATTTCCGTAAATTTATTATTTGCTTCAATTATTTTATCTACGCCTTTACCTTCAAATTTAATAATAATTGAAGAAAATACTATATCTGCAATAAGGCATCCTGTTATAATCCATAAAATTATATGCATTAAAAGTTCCGGAAATAATTTGTACAAATCAAGTAACAGACTATCTCCAAACTTAACAACTATGTATCCTAGCACGCCCCATACTGCTGCCATTGGAACGCATACATATCCTTCAAAATTCCATTTAATATCTGAATAATCCCACCATTTTTCGTGGTATATTTTTTCAACTAAATGTCCGCCAAACCATTCAACAACAGATGCATATATAGCTGCAAATAAAATCAACCAAATTCCTGTAAGTTCGTGTAATGTTGTTGATATTAAAACTGCACTGATACCATATATAATACAAAATGGTCCATTTATAAGACCTCTGTTAACTACTTTTCTTTCCTTTATTGTTGCAAATACTGTTTCTAGAATCCATCCTAAAAATGAATAACTTAAAAACAGCCACATAAGTTCATATACTGACAGATTGTCCATATTACTTTCTCCTTAGTTCTCCCTAAATTTATCCTTGTGATATATGTCTGTAAAAATCTATCACATATACCAATTCTTTACCATGAATATCCCTATTTAAGAATCACTTCCATCTGTGTTTCCTTTACAAACATTCCCACCTTTTCATAAAATGCACGGGCATTATCATTTCCTTCCCATACATTTAACGTAACATCATAACATCCTATTGATTTAGCATATTCAAGAACATATTTATACAAAATTGTTCCAATATGTTTTCCTCTGCAATTTTCGTCTACACACAAATCATCAATATGTAATGTTTTAAAATCAACCATATTTGTACTAAAAGGTTGTTTTTTTATTACACAAAATGCATAACCTACAACTTCATCATTATCTATAGCTACAAATACCGGTGTTTCATCATTTTGAAATATATTAGTTAGTTCTTCCCTTGTATACTTTGTTGTACCTGATATAAATATGTCAGGTCTTAACTTCGCATGTAATTCGAGTACCTCACTTAATAATATGCTCACTTTATCAATATCTTTAATTTCTGCTCTTCTAACTGTAATATCCATTGTACTTCTCCTTATGGCTTTTACTCTTGCACAAATGCCCATTAAATAAAAATATTTCTCTGACACTTGTATCTGTCTGCAGAATATAAATAATTAATACTTTTTCTACATACTTTATATAATACAACAATATATACATACATTTCTACCTATTTATTAAGACTTTGTATTTTTCTCCTATCAATCCTCTTCATAAACACACACGCAATAACACATGATACTGCCTCTGCTATCGGAAATGTCATCCATACTAACCATATGTAGCTTATATCTTTTATTGCAATTAAAGAAAATCCCCATGCAACAGGAAGAACAAATAAGAACTGTCTGCATATTGAAATAAATAGTGATTCCATGCCACCTTCAAGTGCCTGAAATATTCCCTGAAAAGCAATATTTGCACCTGCAAATACAAAACTTATAGAAATTACTCTTATCGCACTAACGCATAATTGTTGCGTAACACCTGACAACCCAAATATCTTAGCAAATGGATTTGCAAAAATTTCCAGCACAACAGTTCCTACAACCATTATAATTAAAGTATAAATCAAACCATATTTTATTCCGTCCCTAACTCTTTCTTTACTTCTCATTCCATGATTAAATGATACTATCGGAGTAATTGCATCTCTTAAGCCAAATGCTGCAAACAAAATAAACTGTTGAA
The DNA here is from genome assembly GCF_003479125.1 of Eubacterium sp. AF19-12LB. Lineage (NCBI taxonomy): Bacteria > Bacillati > Bacillota > Clostridia > Eubacteriales > Eubacteriaceae > Eubacterium > Eubacterium sp. AF19-12LB. The sequence continues at coordinate 239,961 of NZ_QUGP01000005.1, forward strand.
TTTTATAGTACAATCCATATGCAGTAACTGCTGTTTCACTTATTCTAACAAGTATTATATTTAATCCGTATGTCATAAATGACATTAATGCCTGAGCTATGATTGCAGGTAAACCAATCATATATATCTCTTTTATTATTTTTGCTGATGGTTTTAAATTTTTAATTATTCCTTTTATTTCGACATTAAATTTTATATGGAAAGCAATCGCTGTTAAAACTGACACTACCTGACCTATAACAGTTGCATATGCCGCGCCTGCGACTCCCATTTCAGGAATTCCTAGCAAACCATATATTAAAATAGGGTCTAAAATCATATTTGTTACAGCCCCTAGTATTTGTGCTATCGTTGAATATAATGAGCGCCCTGTTGCCTGTAGCATTTTTTCAAATATTGAAAAGAACACTATTCCTATAGATAAAGTACAGCATATTTTCAAATATTGTATTGCCATATTTTTTATTAATTCATTACTTGTCTGTGTAGATACATAGAAATCTGCTCCAAATATTCCGAAAACAAGAAATATTAAATAAATTATTGTTCCTAAAAATATTGTATTTCCTGCTATCATAGATGCTTTTTTCAGATTTCCACTCCCTAAATTTTTCGAAAGCAATGCATTCATTCCGACACCTGTGCCTATTGCAATCGCAACCATCATCATCTGAACAGGAAACGCCAATGTTAAGGCATTCAAAGCTGCTTCTCCATTTTCATGCATATTGGATACAAATGCACTGTCAACAATATTATACACAGCCTGTAACACCATCGATAAAATCATAGGTGCTCCCATTGTCAGCATCAATTTGTTTACCTTCATCGTCCCCATTTTGTTTGCTTCCTTGTTTTCTTCCACTTTTCCCTTTACCTCCTATGTTTAAAATGAATTCCCAAAATTCATAAAATTAAATCAATCCGGCTTCGTCAATTTTTTATTTGTTGTTATACACACGACTTCGTCTTATATAACATAAAAGAGCGCAAATCCATATCTGGATTTACGCTCTTAGCCACTCGATTCGTTTGATATTTTAGCAAATTTCTTTTTAAATTTCAAAGGCTTTTTTTAATATATAACGATTAAAAATTAAGTAATTTTGATTTTTTGCTTATAATTGTTCCTTATTTTTTTGTTTTTCTTCCATTATATCAACAATCTGCTTTTTACTTAATACTATCATTTAGTAAGCACCTCATAAGCTTTCATATTTTGTTTAATAAAAAACAATATTATTTTCTACTAATTTATCTCCCTCATATACCAATTTTAATGAAAAGAATCTTTTCTCATCATTTAACAGTAATTTCAAAAATATTGCATCCCCTTCCCATGTTGGCAAATTAGGTACTACTTTTTTATCTACCCATTTAAGTTCTCCCTCATCGCATTCAATTATATTTCCTGTAAACTTATCCGCAGTAAATAGGCACATGGTTTCCGATTCACATTCATCACTGATAAATGTTACAATTCCTCTGAATTTATATGAAGTAAGTATTAGTCCTGTTTCCTCTTTTACCTCTCTTACAAGACATTCTTCCGGTGATTCCCATTCGTTAGCATGTCCACCTACTCCTATCCACTTGTTTTTATTAATATCTTCTTTCTTTTTCACACGATGAAGCATCAAATATTTTTCATCATTTTCTATATAACAAAGAGTTGTCATCTGCATAATTCTACCCTCACTTTTTTATATAAATATGAGCCATCTTTCGATGGCTCAAAAAATTTATACTTCATTTTCCATATTGCTAAGCTTTGCTGCCTGATCTGCTGCTATACAGTTATCGATTATTTCATCAAGATTTCCATTCATTATTTCATCTAATCTATGTGATGTAAACTTAATTCTATGATCTGTTACTCTTCCCTGTGGGAAATTGTAAGTTCTTATCTTTTCTGAACGGTCACCGGTTCCTACCTGACTTCTTCTTGCTGCTGATTCAGCATCCTGCTTCTTTTGAAGTTCAAGTTCGTATAATCTTGCTCTTAATACTTTAAGTGCTTTATCCTTATTTTTTAACTGTGATTTTTCATCCTGACATGAAATAACAATTCCTGTTGGAATATGTGTAAGTCGTACAGCTGAATCAGTTGTATTTACACACTGACCACCGTTTCCTGATGCTCTAAACACATCAAATTTACAATCATTCATATCGATTTCTACATCTACTTCTTCTGCTTCGGGCATAATTGCAACAGTTGCTGTTGATGTATGAATTCTTCCACCTGATTCAGTTACCGGAATTCTCTGTACACGATGTACTCCACTTTCATATTTCAACTTAGAATATGCACCCTGACCGTTAATCATAAATACAACTTCTTTAAATCCACCTAAACCATTTTCATTTAAAGAAATCATTTCTGTTTTCCAACGATTCTTTTCTGCATACATACAATACATTCTGTAAAGTTCAGCAGCAAATAACGCAGCTTCATCTCCACCTGCACCGCCACGGATTTCTACAACAACATTTTTATCATCATTTTCATCCTTTGGTAAAAGTAAAATCTTTAACTGTTGTTCCATTTCTTCAACTTTTGCCTTAGCTTCATTTAATTCTTCTTTAGCTAATTCACGCATATCGTCGTCATTTTCTTCTTCAAGAATTAAAAGACTGTCTTCAACATCCTGCTTAGCCTGTTTATATGTCTTATACGCTTCAACAATTGGTGCTAAGTCGCTTTGCTCTTTCATTAATTTCCTAAAATTATTCTGGTCATTTGCCACGCTTGGATCGTTTAACATTTCTAATATTTCATCAAATCTTTCCAATATACCATCTAATTTATCAAACATTTTCTTCTCCTTTTCTCGCAATCACAACTCTGTCATTTCCTGACAAATCTTTATACACATTAATATCTTTAAAATTATACTGTTTCAAAATATCGGGAACTGTTTTTCCCTGATCATAACCAATCTCATAAAAAATCATCCCGTCATCTGACAAATATTCATTTAACTTTTCCGATATTTTTTTATAAAATATCAATCCGTCTTCATCACCATCTAAAGCCATCATCGGTTCATGATTTTTTACTTCTTCCATAAGCGTTTCAATATCACTTTTTCTTATGTATGGCGGATTTGATACAATTATATCATATTTACCTGATACATTTTCAAATAAATCTGATTCAATAAATGTAACTTTTGCATCTAACTGCTTTGCATTATCAATTGCAACTTTTAATGCATTTTGGGACAAATCTACTGCTGTTACATCTACATTTTCAGCAAGTTTTTTTATTGAAATTGCTATGCATCCTGAGCCGGTACACATATCTAATACTTTAACTTTCTTGCCTTGAATCTTTTGTTTTAAATAATTTAAAACCATTTCAACTAAAAGTTCCGTATCCTGTCTTGGAATCAATACATCTTCATTCACATTAAATGATAATCCCATAAATTCCTGCTTACCGGTTATGTGCTGTAAAGGAATCTTATTACAACGCATATCTATAAATTTAAAAAACTTATCTGCATCCTCTTTATTAACTAATCTTTGAGGATTGATAAAATACTGTACTCTTGTAATCCCTAAAACTTCTTCTGCTAAAAGCCACGCATCAACAGTTGCATCCAAATCAGATGCTTTCTGCAATTTTTCTATTCCATCTTTTATCAAATCTTTTAATTCAAATTCAGTCGACATCTTCTTCTCCTGAAATTTCATCCAAAACTTCTATTCCATTGCTTTTCAAATAATCTTTCCAGTCAAATACTTCCTCAACTGCCTTAATTGCAACTTCAATCATATCATCAGTTGGTTCTTTAGTTGTTATTTTCTGCATCCATATTCCGGGTTTACTTATTAAATTAACAATAAAATTATCGCTACTACCTGCTAATCGGATAATCTCATATGAAACACCTGCAATTACAGGTATTAAAATTAATCTTATTGTATATTTAATCCAAACTACATCCGAGCGAATGAAGATAAAGAACAAAATACTAATTATCAAAACTATCAACATAAAGCTTGTTCCACATCTTTTGTGAAATCTCGAACTTTCTCTTACATTTTCTACAGTTAATATTTTTCCATTTTCAATACAGTTAATACATTTATGCTCTGCTCCATGATACATAAATGTCCTTCTTATGTCTTTCATTAATGATATTAACAGCATATATCCGATAAAAATAACCATCTTGGCTATTCCCTCTATTACTGGAACCTGTCTGTTTCCTATTCCCGGAACAAATCTTTCAAACATATCCGCTATAAATAACGGTAACATCATAAATATTAATACTGAAAATATAATAGAAACTGCTACTACACATCCCATTATTACATTCTCAGCTTTCTCACCAAATTTATTAATAAGCCACAATTCTAATTTGCCAGGCTCTTCTTCTGTTTCATCATCATCTTCAAAAAAAGATGCTGAATATGTAAGAGATTTTATTCCAAGCACTAGGGAATCAATAAAACTAAATACTCCTCTGATAAAAGGAGCTCCCAAAATTTTGTTTTTCTGTGAAGCACTTTTATATTGCTTCTTTTCTACCTCAATTGTATTATCACTTTTTCTTACAGCTACAGAATACCAGTCCTTATTTCTCATCATAATTCCTTCTATAACTGCCTGTCCTCCTATTCCGGAAGAACCTAATTTATTTTTATTTTTCATAAATGTCCTCATTCATTATAATCGCACAAATAAAAATATTAAATATCCCTATTTTCATAATCAGATTATGCTTCTAACCTGCATATCTTTACATAAGAAAATAGGTTGAGAACAAAAATTCCCAACCTGTTATCCTTAATACTTACTGAATACCATATTTCTTATTAAACTTATCAATTCTACCACGAGCTGAAACTGCTTTCTGCTGTCCTGTGTAGAATGGATGACATGCTGAACAAATTTCAACATGAATATCTGACTTAGTTGAACCTGTTACGAATGTGTTACCACAGTTACATGTAACGGTTGCCTGCTGGTAATCTGGATGGATTCCTTCTCTCATTACATTCACCTCTTCATTTCCTTAAATTAAATTTTATGCTTATTGGCAACGCCAATCCGTCTTAACTCAATAGCCTAGTCATTATAGCATATGCTTTTACTATTAGCAACCTTTTTTTATTAAATGTCACTTTATTTTATAATGATTCGACAAAAATTACGTGAATCTGTGAGCACCTGTTGAATTTGTTGGTCCATCATTATTTTTTATTTTTGAAATTTTTGAAATAAATTCTTTATTATTTTTTGTTCTATAGAATAAATTAATTATTCTTTCTGCCGCGTCTTCTTTCTTCATTCCATTAATTTCTTTTCTTATTACATAAGATGCTCCTAATTCTTCACTATCTAATAATAAATCTTCTCTTCTTGTACCTGACTTAATTATATCAATAGCCGGGAATACTCTCTTCTCAGATAATTTTCTATCAAGAACCAATTCCATATTACCTGTTCCCTTAAATTCTTCATATACAACATCATCCATCTTACTTCCTGTATCTACTAATGCTGTAGCTAGAATCGTCAGGCTTCCACCTTCTCTCATATTTCTTGCTGCACCAAAGAATCTCTTTGGCATATGAAGTGCTGCCGGATCCAAACCACCTGATAAAGTTCTTCCACTTGGCGGTACAGTCATGTTGTATGCTCTTGCAAGTCTTGTAATACTATCCAATAAAATTATTACATCATTTCCATGTTCAACTAATCTTTTTGCTCTTTCGATTACCATTTCCGAAACACGTTTATGATGCTCAGGTAATTCATCAAATGTAGAATAAATTACCTCTACATTCTCCCCTTCAATTGCTTCTTTTATATCTGTAACTTCTTCAGGTCTTTCATCTATTAATAAAATAATCATTTTCATTTCAGGATTATTACTCTGAATTGATTTTGCTACCTGTTTTAAAAGGGTTGTCTTACCTGCTTTTGGTGGAGACACAATCATTCCTCTTTGTCCCTTTCCAATTGGGCTGATAATATCAACTATTCTCATTGCCATATTTTCAGATGGTGTTTCCAAATGAAGTCTGTTATTAGGGAATATAGGAGTTAAATCTTCAAAATTTGGTCTGGAAATAACTTTTTCCAATGATTCATCATTTACTTTATCTAAATAATAAAGAGCTCCAAACTTTTCTGATTCTCTCTTTGCTCTTACTTTTCCTTCTAATATATCTCCTGTTTTCAAATTAAATCTTTTAATCTGTGATGGTGCCACATAAACATCATCATCTCCAGGCATATAGTTATCACATCTGATAAATCCAAATCCATCCGGCATAACTTCAAGTATTCCTGATTTAAAATCTCCTTCATCTGTTGGCTGAGGATCTCTCTTCTCATTTTTTTGCACCTTCTGTACCGGTTTATTTTCATTTTTAGAATGCGTTTTTATTATTCTATGTTCAGTCTTTCCTTCCAATTTATGTGAATTCTTTTTCTCTGTCTTTAACTCTTTATTACTTTCTGAATTTTTTTCTTTATTTTCTGACTTTTTTTTCTTTACTTCCTTTTCAGGCTTATCTTCTTTTTCTTCAGTACTTACTTCTACTACCTGTATATTTTCTTTATTTTCATTATCAACTTCTTCTTTTTTGGCGGCTTCAGTCTGCTTTTTCTGATTTCGCTCATTCACTTCCAAAATCATATCTACTAACTGCTGTTTTCTTAACTTTGTTACACTTTTAATCCCATTTTCCTTTGCAATGGCTCGTAATTCGCTCACTGGTAATGACTGCAACTTTTCTCTCATAAATGCACCAGTCCTTTCACTATCTATCTGTTCAATATTTATTATTAAATCCGGGAAATGTGTGGGAAACCCACTTGAGTCTAGATTCTGTTTTTATATTAACACATCTTTTTTAAAAATAATAGTGTAATTTTTAAAAATGTGTTATGCTTATAAACAGGTGTTTAAATGTATTTTTTACTACTATACTTCAGACACCTGATTTTATGTATATGTTTAAAATATACATTTATTACTATTTATATTATATTTGGAGGTTATTATGACAACAGATGAAAAAGCTTTAAAGCTCCACGCTGATTTAGTAGGTAAAATCAGTACAGAAGCAAAATGTAAAATCAAAACACGTGAGGATTTATCAATTGCATATACACCGGGTGTTGCTAAACCTTGTGTTGAAATTGCTAACAATCCGGAAGATGTTTATAAATACACAATGAAGGCAAATACAGTAGCCGTAGTTTCAGACGGAAGTGCTGTTTTAGGTTTAGGAAATATTGGCCCTTACGCTGCCATGCCTGTTATGGAAGGTAAAGCTGTTCTTTTTAAAGAATTCGGTGATGTAAATGCCGTTCCAATTTGTCTTGACACACAGGATACACAGGAAATCATTGACACTGTTGTTAGAATTGCTCCCGGATTCGGTGGTATTAATCTTGAAGACATTTCTGCTCCAAGATGTTTTGAAATAGAAAGTAAACTTAAAGAATTATTAGACATCCCTGTATTCCATGATGATCAGCATGGAACAGCAATCGTTGTTCTTGCCGGTATTATCAACGCTTTAAAAGTTGTCGGAAAGAAAAAAGAAGATTGTAAGGTAGTTGTAAACGGTGATGGTTCTGCCGGTATTGCAATTTCAAAATTATTATTAAAATATGGTTTTAAAGACCTTACAATATGCGGTTTATACGGAATATTATCAAATGATGTTAAAGATTTAAACTGGGCTCAAAAGGAAATGGCTCAGGTAACTAACCTTGAAGGAAAAAATGGTGTTCTTGCCGATGCAATGGTTGGTGCAGATATATTTATTGGTGTATCAGCTCCAAACATCGTAACTAAGGAAATGGTTTCTTCAATGAACAAAGACGCTATTATATTTGCAATGGCAAATCCTACACCTGAAATTATGCCTGACCTTGCTAAAGAAGCAGGTGCAAGAGTCGTTGGTACAGGACGTTCTGATTTTCCAAATCAGGTTAACAATGTTGTTGCCTTCCCTGGAATTTTCAAGGGTGCTCTTGAAGGTCGTGCAAAGCAGATTACTGAAGAAATGAAATTAGCTGCTGCTAATGCAATTGCTTCTCTCGTTCCTGATGACCAGTTAAGCGAAAACTTTATTTTACCTGAAGCCTTCAATCCTGAAGTTTCTGAAGTAGTAAGCAAAGCCGTAAAAGAAAACATATAACACCAGATTCAAAAAAAGACTGCATTCATGCTTGCATGAAAACGCAGTCTTTTTTATGAATCGCCAAAATATGAGAAAATAGCCCGATAGGGTGGTTTTCGAATATTTTGTAGAATTGCGAGAGTTCGAAGAACGTAGCAATTCGTGTTATATATTTATATAAGAATATTCATAGTCCGATAGAACTGTTTTCTCATATATTTTGTAGAATTGCGAGAGTTCGAAGAACGTAGCAATTCGTGTTATATGTTGAACTGTGCCATATACAAATTATAATATGCACCTTTCTTTTCCAATAATTGTCTATGATTTCCTTCTTCTATTATCTTTCCATTATCAACAACAAATATTCTATCTGCTCTCTTTATTGTAGATAATCTGTGTGCAATTACAAAAGAAGTTCTTCCACTCAACAATTTATCAATCCCTTTTTGAACTATTAATTCTGTTTTTGTGTCTATACTTGATGTTGCTTCATCAAGTATAAGTATTTTAGGTTTTGAAACCATTGTTCTTGCCAATGCTAAAATCTGTTTCTGACCTATAGATAATCCTCCACCACGCTCTAACAACTCAGTATCATAGCCTTTATCAAGCTTCATTATAAATTCATGAGCATTAACAGCTTTAGCAGCTTCGATTATTTCTTCATCTGTTGCATCTAATTTTCCATATCTTATGTTATCTTTGACAGTTCCTGAAAAAATAAAATTTTCCTGCGTCATTGTTCCAACCTGTTTTCTAAGGCTTTCTATCGAAACATCTTTTACATCATAACCATCTAACAACACTCTTCCTTCATTTGCATCATAAAATCTACTGATAAGATTTATTATAGTTGATTTTCCTGCTCCTGTAGGTCCAACTATTGCTATCGTTTCTCCCGGTTTAATAACAAAGCTTACATCATCTAATACTTTTTCTTCATCATATCCAAATGTAACATGGTCAAATGTAACTTCACCCTTTATATCAGGTAAATCGACAACACCTTTCTCATCCTCTATTTCAGGCTTTGTATCTAAAATTTCAAATATTCTTTCTGCTCCTGCAATATTTGTTGTTATCTGATTATAGAAATTGCTTAAATTATTAATAGGCTGCCAAAACATATTAATATATGTTCCAAATGCCAAAAATGTACCTACAGAAATATTTTCATCTTTCAATACAACAATTCCTATAAAATATAATGCAACACATCCAAATCCCCATGAGAAATCAATAACAGAACCAAAACAGTCACTTAATCTTACAGCTGATCTGAATGATGATTTATGTTCATTTAGTAACTCATCAAATGTTTCTTCTGTTTCTTTTTCAGCAGTAAAACTATGAATTATTTTCATTCCCGACATATCTTCATGCAAAAACGCATTTAAATTAGAAGATTTTTTTCTAAAAGTCTGCCATCTTGGATGAGCCTTAACCTGTATCATTGTTATTGCAATTGCCATAAAAGGTGTACTTATAAGTGCTGCTACTGCAAGTTTTGGATTCTTAGAAAACATAATAATAACAACTGCACATACTGTAATAAAATCAGGTATTAATGTTGTTACACAATTTGACAGCACATCTTTTAAGGAATTTATATCTCCGATAATCCTAGATAATATTTTTCCTGTAGGTCTACTATCAAAGAACTTAAATCCAAGTTTTTGTATATGAGTATATAATTCCTGCCTAATTGTAAGTAATATTTGATTACACATTTTAGCCATTATATACATTCTAAGTTTAATGGCAAATGTTGCAATTAAATTGATAATTAACGCTATAATTAATAATTTGTATAAGCCTATATAGTCTTTATTTCCAATATGATTATCTATTGCTGACTCAATTATTAGAGGGTTTATTAAACTTACAACTACACAATATCCCATAAGCATCAAAACTAACACTATTGTCCACTTGTATTTTAACAAATAAGAAAGCAATCTTTTAAGAGTTTGAAGTTTACTTTTTTCTACGCTTTTTTCATCTTCTTTATATGAATTATAAGCCATTCACTTCACCCCCTTCTACATCACCATATTGAGATTGATATGTTTCATAATAAAGGCCATGTTTTTCTAACAACTGCTGATGCTTTCCTCTCTCAGCGATAATTCCATCTTTGAGAATTATAATTTCATCAGCATTTTTCACAGCACTAATTCTATGGGCTATTATAACCTTTGTAACACCATCTAATTTCCTTAATGCTTCCTGAATCTGTTGCTCTGTTTCCATATCCAGTGCTGATGTAGAATCATCTAATATCAGTATTGGATTTTTCTTTGCAAATGCTCTCGCTATGCTGATTCTCTGCTTCTGTCCTCCCGACAGTCCAACACCTCTTTCACCTATTACAGTATTATATTTATTTTTCATTTTAGTAGCAAATTCACTTACCTGTGCATTATTTGAAGCTATCTCTACTTCTTCCTCACTTATGTAGTCCTTTTTACCAAGTTTGATATTTTCAGCTATTGTGTCGGAAAATAAAAATACATCCTGCATAACCTGAGAAATACTTTCTCTTACCTGACTTAGTTTCATATCCCTTATGTCAACATCATCAAGACATATTTTTCCTTTATCAGCATCATAAAATCTTGACATAAGATTAATTATTGTAGATTTTCCCGACCCGGTTTCTCCCATAATTCCAAGTGTTTCTCCAGGTTGTACTTCAAAAGAAACATCTCTTAATATATGTTTTCCTTCTTTTCCATATGCCACATGATCAAAAGTAATCTTACCCTTAACCTCATCAAGAATTATAGGATTTTCTTTTTCTTTGATTGTTGGTACTTCATTATAAATTTTCTTTAATTTTCTATTAGATGCAATTGCTGATGAGAAACTATTTGTAAGCCATCCAAGCATTTCCATCGGCCACACTATATTATTTGAATATTCTACCATTGCAGCCAATTGTCCCAAAGACATTCTTCCATCAATAACAATTTTCCCGCCTGCGAGTAATGTTAATAACGGTAAAATTTTTGTTACTACAGAAAAATAAGGATAATATTTTACAAATACTTTTGACTGCTTCATATTCAATTCATAATATCTGTTGTTATGATTCAGAAATTTTTCTATTTCATATTTTTCTCTGGCAAATGCCTTAACTGTTCTGACTCCTGCAAGATTTTCTTCCGCAACAGTATTTAACTCGGCATTTTCTTCGCTTATTTCCTCATACACTGCTCCTAGTTTTCTTTCCATAATTAAAGCAATACATCCACAAAAAATCATGGCTACTGTAGGTATAATCGCAAGTTTAACGTTTGTTGTATACATGCAAAATAATACTATTGATGTATGTATTACCACTTCAATCAACAGCATACTTACATAGCTTAATCCATCCCAGATTTTATCAACGTCATCCTTAATTCTTGACATCAATTCACCGGTATCCGTTCTATCAAAGAAATCCTGGCTCAATTTCTGTGTATGTATAAATAAATCTTTTCGCATAGAACTTGCTATATCAGAACCTAAGCAGTCAAATGTATATTCTTTTATATATTGAAATACCGCTCTTCCTACGCCTATTGCCAAAATTCCTGCAAGTAAATATTTTAATTTGCCTATCTGTCCACCTACAATAACATCATCAATAATATGTTTTGTAAGCTGCGGTGACATTAAATCAAGACTTACTGCAAGAATCATCGAGCCTATTGCCAAAATATATCTAAGTTTATTTTTCCATATATATGCAGATAATTTTTTCACTTCTCCTCCTTTTTATCAGTAGATCTTTTATGTAATTGCAACTCCTCTTTTATAATCATTTTAATGAAGTAAGATTATAAACTCTGAATGATATTGTACTCTTTAAAAATTTTAACGCTTCACAATATTTATGTTATCTTCTTCCGATACAGGAATCACAATGCACTTTTGTCCTTCAATTAATTGGGTTCTTATTTCATCTTTCTTATCACCTGAAACTCTTACAAAAATTTCATTATCATCTGCCTCCTGTGTTTCTTCTTCGTCATTGTTAATTGTGCTATTTGCAATAGTTTCATTTGCTTCTTCTAACTTTGCTGTAAGTTCTTCCACTTTTGCTGTAAGTTCAATCTTTTCCTTCTTCTCAGCACTTTGTTTCACAATTTTTTGGTCAACAATATTTTCTGCTTCAGGTAATTCTTCACCTAATGTATGCACAAATTCTTCCGCGATACTCTGCGCAACACTTCCCATTACGCCACTTTCAGTAATAACCTGCGCAACAACTTCTTCTGTTAATTTTTCTTCCGGTTTTTCTTCTATTACATCTGCCAAATTTTCATTAACTTTGATCAACACCTCTTTATGGTCATCTTCAGGTACATGCTCTAATAACAAATTATTAAAAATAACCTGTTTTTCTGCATTTGTATGTTTGCTTTCACATCCTAAAATATTATTTACCAATTCTTTATGTGGTTCTTTTGCATCCTTTGAATAGAACATAACATTATGTATATCCGTACTTCTATCTGTAAATGCCGGAAATAAAAATCCGCTTTCCGGAAGTCCGACAATCCAGTCCCTGTCTACTGTTCCAATTCTATTCTCGTCTTTTCTGTATCCAAGTCCCGGTTTACTTAAAGCCACAGGACATATTGAGCATATGATATATTCAAATATCTCTTCTGACTCATCTAACTTATTATTGTCTGTTGTTTTTGTCATTACATCATAAACATCATGGAATAATAAAATTAGATAATTTCCTGTATGTTCATAATTTTCTATTACCATATCATAAAATGACTCAAGCATTTCTTCATTCTTTAACTGACTTGACTTAATTGCCATAAGACTTTGCTGATGTCCTCCCGGTTCCTCTTCAGCTAATGGAAATTCATATTCCATTAAATTATTGCCTATTGTACCTGACAATGTTTTCTTGGCAATTTCAAGGTATTTATAAAATTCTTCTTCCTCTAATCCCAAGAAATTTTCATCTATATTTACAATCTTATTTTTTTCTCCATCCACATAACATCCTGTCATTTTTGTAAATGTACAGCCATCTTTTGTCATTCTTCTTTTTAATTCTAATATTCCTTTTTTATCCATCTCTCTATTACCATCTAATTATTAATTTTCTTTACAACCAACTCTTTGTTTTTATTTGTAGTTGTCTTTCTATTTAAATAATTACTATTCCTTTCTCTCTTTTTGTCTTAAGTGCATCAATTAACATCGTTTCAAATTATTATACATTTTTATTTATAGTCTATATAAATTTAATACCTATTTTTATTCACTACTCATTTTAATTCATAGTCTTTTTAGCGTATAATTCATATGAACATGATATACATTATTTTTTCTTTACAACAAAACTGACAAAATAGCCAAAGGCTATTTCGTCAGTTTTGTTATAACCATTTCATATATTTCCTGACTTGCATCTTTCCATTTAGCACACATTTTCGCAGCGCTTTCTTTATTTGGTACAGTTAGATTTATTTCAATTAATGTGCTTGCATCTTCATTTACCTGACAATGCACAATATAATCTCCATCATTTACTCTGTAATAGTCAGAAACTGTTCCGACTTCATTTCTAAGTTCATACTTATTTGTTATCAAAAAAGTATCCATATCATCAATTATTGCATTAGGAATTTTATTTTCAAAAAATTTTAAACTTTCTCTTCCTTCTGATGTTAAATGATAATATGATGTATTTCTTACTGTATCCGAAAACACGAAATTATTTTCGCATAACTCATTTATCGATTCCTGTAATGAAAAGTAATTCGTATACTCATTTTCTAAGAAAAATTCTGAAATCTGTGAATTTGTTAACGGAAAATCAACCTTATTAAGCATGTATAAAATCATTAATTTATACAATGTAGCCGAATCCATTGCCATTTCTTATCTACTCCTTTGTAATCTGATCTATGATATCCCATATTTCATCTCTTCCCTGTTTTGTCTGAGCTGAAAAAGGAATAATAATTGTTCCCGGTTCCACGTTAAGTTTTTCCTTAATTATCTTTACATTTTTCTGAACCTGGCTTCTTTTTATTTTGTCCAGCTTTGTTGCAATAATAATCGGATAGAACCCATTTGCCAAGATCCATTCATACATTTCTACATCATTAGTTGACGGTGCATGTCTAATATCTACCAATAAGAACACACATTGTAACTGCTTAGAGTTTCTCAAATATCTTTCAATTAACTTTCCCCATTTTGCCTTAACTTCTTTTGATACACTTGCATATCCATATCCGGGCAAATCAACATAATATAATTCATCATTAATATTATAGAAATTAATTGTTTGTGTTTTTCCAGGCTGTGAAGATGTTCTAGCCAATGATTTTCTATTCATTAACGCATTTATCAATGATGATTTACCTACATTTGATTTACCGGCAAAAGCTATTTCAGGTTTATCATTGTCCGGAATTACGCTTGTAACTCCACAAACTTTTTCTAATTCTACACTCTTTATTATCATGTTGATTTACCTTTCTATTTATATGTCGTTATTATTTAACTAACGCCTGTTTCAATACTTCAGTCATTTCTGAAACATATACTATTTTTAGTCTATCAGTAATTTCAGTTGAGAATTCTTCTACGTCAGTTTTATTTTTCACCGGCACAAGTACTTTTTTCATTCCCGCATCTTTTGCTGCCAACAATTTTTCTTTAAGTCCACCTATAGGAAGAACCTTTCCTCTAAGAGTAACCTCACCTGTCATTGCTAAATATCTGTCTACAGGAATATTTGCAATGGCTGAAACTATTGCTGTTGACATAGTTATACCCGCTGATGGTCCATCTTTTGGAACTGCACCTTCCGGAATATGCATATGTATATCATTCTCTTTAAAGAATTTACTGTCAACGCCATATTCTTTGGCAACACTTTTTGCATAACTAAGCGCAATCTGTGCTGACTCTTTCATAACATCGCCTAGATTTCCGGTTAAAACCAGTATTCCTTTTCCAGGCATTGTATTTACTTCTATCTGTAATGTGTCTCCACCTACACTAGTCCATGCAAGTCCTCTAACAATTCCAATTTCATTCTTTTCATTTGCTTCATCCTGACGGAATTTTTCTTTTCCTAAATATTTAGTAATATTTTTCGATGTTACTTTAATACTTTTCTTTTCTTTTCCAACTATTATCTTAGCTGCTTTTCTGCAAATTTTTGCAATTGTTCTGTCAAGACTTCTGACACCTGCTTCTTTTGTATAATATTTTATAATTTTATTTATTGCTTCATCAGATATTGTAAGTTGTGATCTTTTCAAACCATTTTGCTCTAATTCTTTCTGAATTAAATGCTCTTTAGCAATATGGAATTTTTCATTATCTGTATAACTTGATACTTCAACTATTTCCATTCTGTCTAAAAGCGGTCTTGGAACAGTTGACAAATCATTAGCTGTTGCAATAAACATTACTTTCGATAAATCCAAAGGCACTTCCAAATAATTGTCTCTGAATTTAGAATTTTGTTCTGAATCTAACACCTCTAACATTGCTGCTGCCGGATCACCATGAATACTTTGACCTAATTTGTCAATTTCATCAAGTAAAATAAGAGGATTAGCTGTATTTGCCTGTCTGATAGCAGTTGCAATTCTACCAGGCATAGCTCCAACATATGTTTTCCTGTGTCCTCTTATCTCAGACTCGTCTGTAACTCCTCCTAAACATATACGGACATATTTTTTATTTAATGCCTCTGCAATTGAGCGCGCAATTGATGTCTTACCTGTACCCGGAGGCCCTACTAAGCAAACAATTGGACTTTCGCCTTTATCTTTTGTTAAAACCCTTACAGATAGAAATTCGAGCATCCTTTCCTTTACATCTGTAAGTCCATAATGATCTCTGTTTAAAATTTTCTCAGCATCTTCTACATTTTGATTTTCTTCCGTGCAGTTATTCCATGGCATATCCAACATAGTTTCAATATAATTTCTTAATACATTACTATCTGCCGGATTACCCGCTGACATACGTAATCTTTTTATTTCTTTTAATATTTTTTCTTTTATTTCATCATCAGCATTTAACTTTTTAGTTTTTTCAATCATCTCGTCAATATCTGACGTAGCATCATTTTCGCCAAGTTCATCCCTGATGACTCTCATTTGTTCTCTTAAAATATGTTCTCGCTGATTTTTATCTATATTTGTTTTAACTTTTTCTATAATTTCAGCTTTTACCTGACTTATTTCATTTTCAATACTGAAAAATGACAAAATCACTTCATATCTTTCAAGTAGTGTATTTGCCTCTAAATATTTCTGCTTTGTTTTAAAATCCATTCGGATTCTCATAATAATCTGAAGCATTGTACCACTTAATGACTCCTGATTATCAATATTTTTTATTCCAACAGGTGTCAATTCATGATTAATACCATCATAAAGTGCTAATTCATCCTTAAGTTCTCTTAATAATGCAATTTCTCTAACCTGAGTAATTTTTTCATCCGGCTCTTTAATTATTTCAATATCGCCTTTAATACATGAATTTTCTTCATTGTAAGAATGAATTATTCCTCTTTCTTTTGCTTCAACCATCACACGCACTATCCGGTCAGGCATCTTATTAAGTTGTTTTACTTCAACAACAGTTCCTACTTTATAAACGTCATCAAAACCCGGTGCGTCTACCACCGGGTCTTTTTGTGTTACTACAAATAATTTTTCGCCTGTCGTCACAGCTTCATTCGCTGCTGCAATAGACTGTTTTCTGCTGACGTCAAAATGAACTGTCGTTCCCGGCAATATTGTTAATCCTCTAAGTGGTATTACCGGCAAATTTAACATTTCGTCTGGCATTTCTACTCCCTTACATTAAGCTGGTTGAATCTGTTCGTTCTTTGCTTTCTTATTTGCTCTTTTTATTTTCGCATCCAAATTATTTTTGTACTTTAACTCAGGATCTGCTAACTGGTTTACTACATCTTCATTAATAATGCATTCCTCGATTGTTTCATCTGAAGGTGTTTCATACATTACATCTAATACTGTCTGCTCCATAATTGCTCGCAATCCTCTTGCCCCTGTCTTTCTTTCAAACGACTTTTTAGCAATTGTCTTTAAAGCTTCATCCGTAAATGTTAATTTTACTCCATCAAGTTCAAATAACTTTTCGTACTGTTTTACAATCGCATTTTTTGGTTTTGTTAAAATTTCCACTAATGCATTTTCGTCTAATGATTTTAATGCAACTGTTACAGGCACACGTCCTATAAACTCAGGAATAATTCCAAATTTAACCAAATCCTGTGGCATTACTTCGCCAAATAACGCATCGTTATTCATTTCAGTATTATCTGTTATTTCAGAATTAAAACCAATTGCTTTCTGATCCATTCTGTTTTCAATAATTTTTTCTAATCCATCAAATGCTCCTCCACAGATGAACAAAACATTTGTTGTATCAATCTGAAGCAATTCCTGATGTGGATGTTTTCTTCCTCCCTGAGGTGGTACACTTGCTACTGTTCCCTCTAAAATCTTAAGTAATGCCTGTTGCACACCTTCACCTGAAACATCTCTAGTGATTGATACATTTTCAGATTTCTTTGTTATTTTATCTATTTCATCAATATAGACAATTCCATATTGTGCTTTTTCAATATCATAATCCGCTGCCTGAATAAGTTTAAGTAATATATTTTCTACATCTTCTCCAACATATCCTGCTTCTGTCAAAGTAGTTGCATCAGCAATTGCAAACGGTACATTAAGAATTTTTGCTAAAGTCTGTGCTAAATATGTCTTTCCGGAACCTGTTGGTCCTAACATAAGAATGTTTGATTTCTGTAATTCTACATCCAAATCATTTCCTGCCAATACTCTCTTATAATGATTGTATACAGCTACTGAAAGAACCTTTTTTGCCTCATCCTGTCCTATAACATATGAATCCAAAAATTCTTTTATTTCTTTTGGTTTAAGTAAGTTGATGTCATCTGTAACAGCACTATCCTGCGCATGGTATACCTCTTCTTCAACAATTTCTGCGCAAGTCTCTACACATTCGTCACATATATATACTCCTTCCGGGCCTGCAATCAGTCTCTTTACCTGATACTGAGATTTACCACAGAATGAGCAGCGTACATTGCTATCATCAAAATTTTTACCTGCCATCATAACCTCTTTCTAATTTTAACAATAAGGCACCACTAATGCGGTGCCTTATAAATTCCATGCTATCTTGTTTCAATAACCTTATCAATCAAACCATATTTCTGAGCTTCTTTCGCTGTCATCCAATTATCTCTGTCTGTATCAGCTTCCACAACCTCAAGTGGCTGACCTGAATTGCTAGCTAAAATTTCATTTAACTTTTTCTTTGTTTTTAAAATATGCTCTGCAGCAATCTGAATTTCAGTTGCCTGTCCCTGAGCACCACCAAGTGGCTGGTGAATCATAATTTCTGCATTAGGAAGTGCGTAACGTTTTCCTTTTGTACCGCTTGATAAAAGGAATGCGCCCATACTTGCTGCCATACCGATACATGTAACTTCAACATCACACTTGATGTATTTCATTGTATCATATATAGCCATTCCTGCAGTAACTGATCCTCCCGGACTGTTAATATAAAGATGGATATCTTTACTTGGGTCCTCGGATTCAAGGAATAATAACTGTGCTACAACTATACTTGCTACAGCATCATTAATCTCTTCACCAAGAAATATAATTCTGTCTTTTAATAATCTTGAATAAATGTCATATGAACGTTCGCCTCGGCTAGTCTGTTCAATGACGTAAGGTACTAAACTCATGTGCCATACCTCCTGTTTCTGTTATTTATTTTGCAGCGTCAACTACTAACTTAGCAGCCTTCTGTACTGCGATGTCTTTCTTAATTGTCTCTTTATCAGCATCTGTTGTGAACTGCTTAATCTGATCAAGTTCCATATTGTACTGTTTAGCCATTTCTTCTAATTCTTTTTCGAATTCTTCATCTGAAACTTCGATGTTTTCAGCCTTAACAACTGCTTCTAATACAAGTCTTGCTTTAATTCTTTCTTCAGCCTGTGGTGTTACCTGTTCAAGTAACATTTCAGGTGTTGAACCTGTAAACTGCATATACTGTTCAAAAGAAATTCCCTGTGACTGTATTCTCTGAGCAAAATCTTCAACCATCTGCTGTGCCTGTGCTTTAATCATCTTTTCATGGATGTCCATCTTAGCATCTTCAACGATTGCTTTAATTACATCAGCTTCTTTCTGCTGTTCTGCTTCTTCTTTCTTCTTTTCTTCAAGGTTCTTCTTAACATCTTCCTTGTATTCAGCAAGTGTATCAAATTCAGATACATCCTGAGCGAAATCATCATCTAATTCAGGAAGTTCTTTAACCTTGATTTCTTTAATATTTACCTTGAACATTGCTGGTTTTCCTGCAAGTTCTTCAGCCTGATACTGTTCTGGGAAAGTAACGTTAACTTCAACTTCGTCTCCTACTTTCTTTCCTACTAACTGATCTTCAAATGTGTCAATAAATGAATGTGATCCAATTGTTAATGGATAATCTTCACCCTTTCCACCTTCAAATGCAACACCATCAACAAATCCTTCAAAATCGATTGTTACCTGGTCTCCATTTTCCACTTCTTTATCATCTGCAGCAACTAATCTTGAGTTCTGTTCCTGAACCTTTGCTAATTCAGCATCAACTTCTTCATCTGTTACTGTTGTATCCTTAGCTTCTACTTCAATTCCTTTGTATTTTCCAAGTTCTACTTCAGGTTTTAATACTACTTCTGCTGTAAAGATAAATGGCTTTCCAGCTTCAATCTGTACGATATCGATTTCAGGCTGAGCAACGATTTCTAATTCACTTTCTGTTGCAGCATCAGCATAAGCTCCAGGAATCATGCTATTTACAGCATCTTCATAAAATACGCCAACGCCATACATCTTTTCAATCATCTTACGAGGTACTTTACCTTTTCTAAATCCAGGAATGCTGAATTTAGATTTAGATTTCTGGTATGCACTTTCTATAGCCTTTTCAACCTCTTCAGCAGGTACTTCAATTGTAAGCTTTGCAGTGTTATTTTCTAACTTTTCAACTTGTAAACTCATCTTAATATTTCCTCCTTGAATATGTAAAATGGACTATGAGTCAGTGTCCATCTTTCTATCTTTTTGATTGCAACAGGGCATACTACACCCTATACGCAGTACAACATTATAACATAAATGCAAGATACTGTCATCATTTTTTTATTAACTTTTTCAACTCTCTTTTTATCAATTATTATTTTTTTATTTAATACTTATATAATATTATTTGTAAACTTTCTCTATATAAATTATAAACTTCTAAGTGTTTTAACTATTGCATTTTATCAATTCTTTATTATGCAGATTTACTATCTATTAAAATGAATTGCTTCAGCAATACTTCCTGCTTTTTCTTCGCTGTCTAATATAGATACCATTTCAAGTCCCATCTCTAATGCTGCTCCTAATCCGTTTGCAGTAACAAACTGTCCATCAGTAACTACGCTTCCACCATATTCTTTGCAATCCATTTCTTTTTCAAAACTTCCATGACATGTAGCTCTTTTATCTTTTAGTAAGCCCAAATGACTATATATACTTGGTGCTGCGCATATAGCTGTAAGATACTTGCCTTCCTTATAATATTTTAATATTGCCTGTTTCAACATATCGCATGCCTCAAGATTAGGTGTGCCCGGTATACCTCCCGGAAGAAAAATTCCGTTTCCTTCATCAAAATTAATATCTTTAATTAATTTATCTGCCTTAATATTTACTTTATGAGAACTTTCAACCATTAATTCATCTGTTACGGATACTGTAACAACATCAATTGTATGGCTTCTTCTCATTAAATCTATTACCATTAACGCTTCTGTTTCTTCAAATCCCTGTGCTAAAAATGCATATATTTTCTTCATGTTATTTATTCCTTTCTATATCATTTTATTAGTTTTATTCTGTACAATCACTTTCTTTATATTTGTACTTTTCTTGCCTTTATTATAGCAAACTGATAATATTATTCTAGTATTTAATGTTTTGTTATACAACTATATTTTATGAAAGGTATTAACGTATTTGTTATAATGGTATTTTTATGGAAATAGAACGCAAATTTATTCCTAAATGTCTTCCTGACAATTTAGACTCTTATGAACACCACGATATTCAACAGGCTTATTTAAATACTTCTCCTGTTATTCGAATCAGAAAACAGGATGAGGATTATTTTCTTACATATAAAGGTAGCGGAATGATGTCTAGAGAAGAATATAATCTTCCTCTGAATCAAAAAAGTTATTTTCATCTTTTGACAAAAGCCGATGGTAATATTATTACAAAAACACGATATCTCATTCCTCTATTTAATTCTCTAACAGCTGAGTTAGATATTTTCCACGATATATTTGATGGTCGTTTACTGGTAGAAGTCGAATTTAATTCTATCGAAGATGCCAATTCATTTATTCCACCTGAATGGTTCGGAGAAGATGTCACATATGACAAAAAGTATCATAACAGTAATATGAGCAAAGAAATATTGTAATTTTTTCAACTCAACAAAAAAAGGATTTAACGCAATAACTAAAAATTTTTTACCTTTTTAATTATTGCATAAATCCTTTTATTATTACATTAGTCTTTTTTATTTATTTCAAAATATTTTGGATTGTTTTATGTGATATTGTAAACTCTAATGCGCCCATATATGCCGGTGCAACATCTCCTTCTGCAAAACATATAACTAATTCACCTGAATTATTAATATAAAACTGTTGATTTTCATCTATTTTTTCAAATGTTGTATATTTTTCCTCTTCATCTATAAAATATTTATACTGTGAATTTTCTTTCATTTTCTTTTTCATCTGTTTCTTTATATCTTTAGTAATTACATCTACATATTGACTATCTTTTTTAAACAAATCTGTTAATTTTATCACTTGTCCTGTCTTTTTATCAATTGTATAAAAATAGTTTACTTCATAACCATCTGCCTGAGACATATATGCTGACAACTTAATGCAATAATAATCAATTGAATTTGTAACTACAGTATTATTCACCTTTAAAGAAGAATACCCTAATCCACCAACTTGTTTTCTAAATTCTTTAATAAGTTCATTTGTTTTTTTCTTCATATCCTGATTTATTTTTTCTTCAGATTTATCAGCGTTTTCTCTAATTTCTAATTCCGTATCTTCTGTTTTATTTTTCACTTTTTTCAAATTAATATCTGCATAATTTTTGCCATCATCAAATTTATATTGCCTAAATGTGACCATTTCAAAATATGCACCTACAAAAGGTATTTTTTGCATAGCATATGCTGTTGATTCATTTATATTAGGAATTATTATTGTACATATAATTACTGCTGCAACCGCAACTGCCATATGCCAATAATTCTTTTTTTTAATGCATAAAGAATCTGCCTCTTTTAAATATTTTTCATTAATTCCACTCATAGCTTCCAGCAATTCTAAATTACTGATTTTTTCTTTTTTATTGTCCATGCCTATTCTCCTTAATATATTTCATATCCTTCATTTTCCAAATAGCTCTTTAATTTTCTTCTCATTCTATGCAATAACACTTTTACTGCCGACTCTTTAAGATTAAACCTATCCGCAATTTCTTTTATTTCATCCAAATAAAAATATCTTCGTACAAATATTTGTCTTTTTTGTTTTGGCAGTTTTTCGAGATATTTATTAATTGAATTTTCTAATTCTTTTCTATCCATTTCTTCACTCACATTATTATTCAATAGAATTTCGCACTCATTTAATTCATCTAATGTCTTTTCAATTCTTGAATTAACTCTTTTGCTTGCATTTTCATATTTATATTTATTAATTGCCTGATTTCTTGTTATTTTTCCAATAAACGCTGATAAAATCTCCGGAATTATCGGTGGTATGGAATCCCAAACTTTCAGCCATGTATCATTTATACACTCCTCTGTATCTTTTTCATTTAACAAAATTCTAAAAGCTATTGAATAACAATATTTACCATATTTTTGTTCTATATTTACAATTGCTCTTTCATCCCTTTCAAAAAATTGTTTGATAATAACTTCATCATCCACTATTTCATTTATTTTTTTTTGATTAATTGACGAATTTTTCATTTTAATTTCCTTACTAAAATCTATTTTCAGTTATCCGTATTTATATTATTTAAAATATTATTATATAGCAACGTTGCGTAAGCCTTACACCCCGATTCTGTTAAATGAATTCCATCATTCACAAACCAGTCCTTATGACTTTCTCCATATGTTGACCAATCTATTAAATTCACATTTTTATATTCGTTTACAATGCTTTCAATCATATGATTTGATTCTTCCTGCCACTGCAAATGTTCGCCAAAAACATTTACCCAATATA
Organism: Eubacterium sp. AF19-12LB; assembly: GCF_003479125.1. Taxonomy (NCBI): domain Bacteria; kingdom Bacillati; phylum Bacillota; class Clostridia; order Eubacteriales; family Eubacteriaceae; genus Eubacterium; species Eubacterium sp. AF19-12LB. The sequence goes on from NZ_QUGP01000005.1 coordinate 263,563, forward strand.
TCTGTCGCTTTGCACCAATAGCTTTAATCAATTCTTTTCCTGTCGAAGAAGAAAATGTTCCATTTGTTCCCAATGCAATAACAACAATATCTCCTAGTTTTCCTTCTCTTTCTAAATTCTTAACAATATCTTTTGCCTGTGATACCTGTCTTGATACTTTTGCATCAATAATTATATTAGGATTTATTTTTTTCAATTCGGCTGATGCTCCTAACAATACAGAATCTCCTATTATTGTAATTTTTTCATTTTTAATTTGCTGCTTTTTTGTTTTTTTCTTTTTTTCATTAGTATAATCTTTATTATTCACTTGTTCATTTTTTAAAGTTACAGGTTCTTGATTATTTGCTATGTCATTATTTTTTTTCTCATAATTGTTTTCATTTTTCATCTCACTTACTACTTTGTTTTCATCAGCTTTTATTAATGTTCTATTCAATACCTTTGACAAGTCACATCTAACAGTCAAAATACACATAATCAAAACTATACATGCAGATAAATAACTCTTAGCTAAATAACTTTTAACAAATTTATTTTTTTTGCCTCTTATTCGATTGGTGTTTAAACGTTTTGTAAAGCAATTTTGAACTATTGCAATACCTAAAATCAACAATATCTGTATTACCCATGATGTGATTCCATAATTTGCCTTATAATATCCAAAGATAAATATAATAGGATACATCCATAAATATATTTCATAACTTATCTTTCCAACAATAGTTAGAGGGCTCTTTTCAATTACTCTACTAAATCCACTGCCAGACATCAGTAAAACAATTAATGCACAAATAACACTATTTACGAACAGTCCTCCTAAATATACATATGCGCTCTGTCCTTCTACAATAAAGTATCCACATATGCATAACACACTTAACATTACTAAAAAAATGTTTTTGGCATATGAAACTATTTTTGACTCGCTATGCTTTAAATTATTTTGTATAATTGCTACAAGCACTCCCATCAAAAGCGAAAACATTCTTGTATCTGTCCCGTAATATAATCTTGATACATCATTTTGTGGGCTATACAAAACACTCATCCACGCTCCGCCAACTAACACTACTAAAGCAAGTATTATTAAAGTTTTCTTTTTAGAAAAGTACTTTTCACCACGTTTTATCATGAAAAATAGTACAGGCCAAACAATATAAAATTGCATTTCTATAGCTATAGCCCATAAATGTGTAAATGGCGACTGGTTACTCATTCTGGCAAAATATGATGCATTTTGTTGAATTTGCCACAAATTATTATATCCTCCAAAAACGCTAATAATTTCACTTGTTTTTCCTTTTAACACTTCCGGTATAAATATCGCTAACATTCCACACACCGAGCATATCATAATTATTAATGGTGGGAAAATTTTCTTTATCCGTTTCATGTAAAATTTTTGAACAGAATATTTTCCATTCGTCACTTCCCATTCTGCCCCTTTATAAATCAAATATCCTGATAAAACAAAAAACATATTGACTCCAAGAAATCCTCCTGGAAATTTGCCTGGTATTAAATGATAAAAAACAACTCCCAGAATTGCGATTCCTCTCATTGCATCTAAACCTTCTATATAATTTTTCTTTTTAGTATTCATTTTTATCCCTTTCTAATTAGTTTTATTATTTTTATCTTATATATCTATAGACACGATAATTTCATATCAGGTTACACTTTTTTTTGAAAAATTATATCTTTTAGTTTTTTTGTGCTAACTAAATAAAAAGCCTCATTAATGTCCCGGCTTCTAATCGTTAGATTTTTTTGTGCTAACTTTTAAAAGTAAGTATACTAATGAGGCTTTTCATTAATTTTTTAATTTCACCACAATCATTTAGTTCCAAAACATTATTAGATTTCTTAAATGACAATATATTCTCATACCTTTTTCATTATCATAATATGTTAATGTGCTCTCAGGTGTAACAGCAATACTTGCTGCAATCGTACTTATAACAGCCCATATCGTACATAATACAAAAACTCGGTATATCCATTTTTTTAGTTGTTCATTCTTCATATTTCCACAAACATAGAACATAACTGCCAATCCCGCCATCATAAACTGCCATGCATAATCACATCCGTATCTTATGGAATAACCATTTTCCCATGTCATTGAAACCATTATTAACGGGAATATAATTCCAGGTATAAGCCATGTCAATGCAAGTTTTATCTTCTCTTTTTTATCAAAATTCTTAGCAAGTTTCGGTGCATATAGAACTGAAAGTATTGGAAGTCCTCTTGCAATCAATCCCATTGTACATGGTGTATCCACAAAATAATACCCATTAAGCTGCATTGAGTCATAATTACCATGTATGAACGGAAATGTTGAATTAATAGTCGGTATAACTAACAATGTATTTACAACAGCAACCATAACCAATTCAATAGTTGATTTTGCCTGAGTAAAATCATTTATTGTTAATGAATATTGAATTCCAAAATCAAAAACACTACCAAATCTTGCATAATTGTACCACATTTGAATTAATCCAAATACAACATAAGGCACACCTGCTGCCAAAACATATTTGATAATCTCTATTGCATTCTTTCCATTTTGCTTATTGTTCTGAATTAATCCATATAAAATCCATATTACACATGCGAAGCACCAAAATACAGCTGTAACTCTTGCAAGAACTGCTAATCCCATAAACAGCGCAGACAAAAACAGGAAACTTTTTTTAATTTTCTTTTTCTGAAAAATTCCACTGTTTATAATAAAGAACATTCCTATCGCTGTAAAGCAAAGTCCTGATGCTGATGCTAATTCGTAAAACTTAGGTCTTACAACATTTAATGTAACTCCACTAATTATCAACGTTGTAAACAATCCCATTATAGTCATCCTAAACGGAATCTTTTTAAACCAGTTTTTTACAACGCTTATATATATTAATGCTATAAAAATCAACGCTATCATACTATAAATGTAAGTCGCTAAGGCCGTAGAAAAATATTTTCCCGTAATCTTATGATATGGCATAAATAACGTTAAAACTGTTGTTATTCCATAATATGAATAATATTTTCCATTATAAAGCAAATGATCCCATTTGTATGATTCTCCCATTGTCGTTCTTTGCGTCCAATCATACGGATTATCCACATCGAGTAACGCCTGCGGAACAGGATCAAGCAATGATACCTGTCCTTTTTCAAACGCATCAACTAATTCCTGATTTATCTGATTCGTCACAACTTCTTCTGTTTTAAACAAATCATCTGTATACATTTTTGCAATAAATGTAAGTGTTAACGCTGATACAACTACTGCAAATATAACTACCGCCTTTTGACTTTTTTTCTTCAGATTCATTCTTCCATCAAGTCCTGGATATTTAGCAAATACATATCCCAAAACCATTATGATAAATATCATAAAAACTCTGATAAAAGAAAATTTAAATGGAATTTTTTCATTTATAGTCAAACCTGTAATTGTATACCTCTGATTTGCTTCGGATTCTATTTTCATGGTAATCGTATATGTTTCACCTGTAAAACTACAAGTAGCATATTTTGTTTCAGGCATAGATTTAACTATATTCATCTTTTTATTGCTATACCTATCTGAGTCTCTATGTGCGCTTTCTGTATATGCGATACTTACATCTGTTTGTTCTTTTCCACCATCAGCAGATGCCATATTAAACTTTATCGTTTTAACATAATCATTTACCGGAAACTTTACTGCTATTTCATTGCCAGATGCAGTATATACTCCATTACTCTCACTTGCACCTGTAACCTGTGCTTCCGACACTGGAATTGTCCTTTGATTATATTTACCTCCCAACAACGTAAAGCTCTTATAGTTAAACACAAAAATTTCCAATAAAATACATATAACTAATGTTATTAATCCAAATCTAAGAACCTTGTCTCTAAATTCTTTTTCCACCTTTTTCTCCTCCATATGTATTGGCTTTTCTTATTCTTCGATTCTAATATCCCATGTGAATAGCATAATAAATAATACCATATATCTCCTTTTAATTAAAGGTAGCTTTTTATTTGATTTTTTAGTAATTCTTCAAAAACAAAAAGGATTGTCGCAATCGACAATCCTTTTTCATGCGGGTGACAGGACTTGAACCTGCACGGTCTCCCACCAGAACCTAAATCTGGCGCGTCTGCCAATTCCGCCACACCCGCTAAATCATTTCAAAAAATAACAGGTGTAAGATTTCTTACACCTGTCAGTGAGCCACCGGGGACTCGAACCCCGGACAACTTGATTAAAAGTCAAGTGCTCTACCACCTGAGCTAGTGGCCCATATAATGTTTTACTTGGTTGCCCAATAACTGGGCTAGCTGGATTCGAACCAGCGAATGCAGGAGTCAAAGTCCTGTGCCTTACCGCTTGGCGATAGCCCATTGTGAAAGGTGGCTAGAGGGATTCGAACCCTCGGCCTCCAGAGCCACAATCTGGCGCGCTAACCAACTGCGCTATAGCCACCACAGCATCTGGCTTCTTTCCAGAACAATGTGCCCGAAGGGATTCGAACCCCCGACCCACGGCTTAGAAGGCCGTTGCTCTATCCAGCTGAGCTACGGACACGCACATTCATTAACTTCTAGGTGTTAACCTCTCAGCTTACATAGAGAATCAACTTTCACAAGGCTCTCTAATAAGCAAAGCGGGTGATGGGAATCGAACCCACGTATCTAGCTTGGAAGGCTAGTGTTCTACCATTGAACTACACCCGCGAAGTCGGGGTGACAGGATTCGAACCTGCGACCTCTTGATCCCAAATCAAGCGCTCTAGCCAAGCTGAGCCACACCCCGATTGGTGTTAGTACTTCGCGTCTTCGTTGCTGTTTTGTTCTGTGTTTTTCAGCAGCAACATGATGTATTATATATTATGTATTTCAACTTGTCAACAACTTTTTTAAACTTTTTTTATTTTTTTAATCACTTATTTTTCAAAGTAATTTAGATTGTAAAAAACTTCCCCATTGTCAAGTAATTCCATCAAAATATAACTTGGTTTATGGTTCATCTGTCGCGGTCTTGAAATACTTCCGGGATTTATAACCGTAATGTCATCTCCCTGAATAATTTCCGGAACATGTGTATGTCCATACATCGCAATATCACAACCTTCTTCTAAAGCTGCATATGACAATCTTTCTATTCCCCATTCAACGCCGTAAGCATGTCCATGGGTCGCGAATATCTTATGACATTCTAGCTCAATTGTCAAGTATAATTTATTATTTGTTTCAAAGTCACAATTTCCACGTACAATTTCAACCGGGAAATTGCACATAGAACGTAGTAATTCATCTTCTCCCTGTATATCTCCAAGATGAATTAACATATCAATATCTTTAGATCTTTTTATTACTTCACTTAAATTTCCCATGTTTCCATGCGAATCACTTACAACTAATACTCTCTTCATATTAACACCACTTTCAAACACTAACTATATTCGTTTATCTATTACTGCAATTCTTCCTCAAGTATCTTTTTTACCTGTTCTAAAGCTTTTCCTCTATGACTAATACTATTTTTTAGTTCAGGCTCCATTTCACCTGTTGTCATCCCATATTCAGGCACATAAACTATTGGATCATATCCAAATCCATTTGTTCCTTTTTCCTTATAATCTATTACTCCCTCAATAGTTCCTCGACATGTCCTTATTCTTCCATCAGGAAATGCTACAGCCATTGCACACACAAATCTGGCACTTCTGTCACTTCCCTCTACTCCTTCAAGTCTTCTAATAATGTCGGCATTTTTTTCTGAATAAGGTGTATCTTCCCCTAAATATCTCGCTGAATAAATTCCTGGTTCTCCATTTAAATAATCAACCTCGAGACCTGAGTCATCTGCTAAAGCTATTTTTCCTGTCATTTCCATAATTGTTTTTGCTTTAATTATTGCATTTTCTTCAAATGTACTTCCATCTTCTACAATATCTACATCTAAGCCAATATCCTTTAAAGTTAACAATTTCAAATCAGGATTATTGCACATCATTCCTACTTCTCTTACTTTATTTTGATTTGTTGTTGCAAAAATTATTTCTTTCATTTTTATCTCTCTCCTATCTTTTTTCAAACAAATATTAAAGCATTCCGCCATTTATCGCAAATTTTCCTTCTTTTTAGGCGGTTTTGGTCCCATAAACTGATAAAAATATGTTTTAATCATTCCATTGTATATTTTTCTATTTTTAGTTGCTTTTAACCCCATATATTTTTCAGTATCTTCGTATGACGTTATTACAAATGCAGACCAACTGTCAAGTGCCTTGTACTGTCTACCTAACGCCTGATATATTGGAGGTAATTGTTCTTTTTCTTCTAATCTTTCTCCATAAGGTGGATTTGTTATAATAAACCCATATTTTTTGCTGTGTCTTAATTCACTAACCGGTCTTCTTTGGAAATGAATCAAATGGTCTACACCTGCTAGTTCAGCATTTTTTCGGGCAAATTCTACTACTTCTCCATCTATATCATAGCCTTGAATATCTACTTCTATATCATCATTTATCATATCATTTGCTTCATTTATTGCGTCATACCATAATTTCTTTTCAATAAGATTATCCCAGTTTTCTGCAGTAAATTCTCTATTCATTCCTGGTGCAATATTTGCTGCTATTAACGCTGCCTCTATTGGAAATGTTCCACTTCCACAAAATGGATCAACTAAAATTCTGTCTTTGTTCCAAGGTGTAAGCATTATTAATGCTGCTGCCAAAGTCTCTGAAATAGGTGCTTTAGCCGTATTTTTACGATATCCTCTTTTATGTAAAGAATCACCTGAAGTATCAAGCGCTATAATAGCTTCATCCTTGTAAAAAACAACTCTTAAAGGATACTCATTTCCTGTTTCTGCAAATCTGTTTACTCTATACTTTAATTTCAATTTCTCTACCATAGCCTTTTTTACAATTCTTTGTATATCAGAAGGACTAAATAACTTACTTTTTATAGAGCTTGCCTTTTTCACCCAGAATTTTCCATCCTCAGGTATATAATCTTCCCAATCCATAGCTTTTACGGCTTCAAACAATTCGTCATAAGTTGTCGCCTTAACTCGTCCTACCTGAAGTAACACTCTCTCTGCAGTTCTCAAAAAAACATTTGCCCTACATACAGCTGAAATATCTCCCTCAAATGTGACTCTTCCATCTTCAACTTTAACGATATCATATCCTAAATCCTGAATTTCTCTTTTAAGTACCGCTTCAATTCCAAAATGGCACGGTGCAACAAAATTATATTTTTTCATATGCTATTCCTTTTCTTTTTTTAACTAACAATTTCATCCATTGTACCATATTCTTAGCAACATATGTAAAGGCATTTTGCACTAAATTGCAAAATGCCTCTACAAAAACAAAATTCCTTTTATAAAAAATATTAATATTTATCAGAACAATCTTCTTCGTTTTTTGAAGTTGAGTTCTTTGATGTTGTATTCTTTGAAGTTGAGTTCTTTGATGTTGTATTCTTTGAAACTGAGTTTTTTGATGTTGAATTATCTGAAATTTTGTTTTCTAAATTTGAAGTACTATTTTTTGAATTTGAAAATTCATTTGAATATTTTTTTGACATAATGTCCTCCTAAATTCTTTTTTTGTTACATGAATATTATGCCTCAAATATTTTTATTTATTCGTTTTTAAAACAATTTTGACACTTACTATATCCTTGTGCCTCTGCCTCATCTATTGTTCCATCAAAATATACCTTATTATTATCACTCATCTGTTTTACACTTTTACAATCATCCTTATGAATTTTCTTAGTATTTTTATTTAATACATAATTGTCTGATTTATTTGAACTTTCATTTTCGATTGACCTATTATCACCTTCATTTGAGCTTATAAGTTTATTATCTTGGTTATTCTCATATGAATCTTTATTTATTTTCTCTCCAGATTCTAACTTATTATATGAATCTTTATTGAATTGGATTTCTTTTTCCGTAAACGAAAATTCAATTTCACCTTCTATATCCGTCCTATATATTTTTGCTCCTATTTTATTAAGTTTTTCCAATGTTTTGTATGCCGGGTGCCCATACGCATTGCCTTTACCGGCACTTATCACTGCATATTCAGGATCAATTTTATTTAAAAATTCACTTGAACTCGATCCACTACTACCATGATGATTTACTATATAAACATCTGAATTTATATCTATACTATTATTTACAATTTCTTCTTCAGAAATATTAGTTGCATCCCCTGCAACTAAAAAACTTTTATTATTATATTTAAACCTAATTCCAACAGAATAGTCATTTACATTGCTATATCCTGTTGAATTTGGCGCTATTATAGTGAATTCACCTCTTCCTAATGAATATGTCTCTCCTACAATTGGTTGTATTCGATTTATTTTTTTATTATCCATAATACTGATAAATGAATTATATACTCTTGTTGTAGTTGTATATTCAGGGCAAATAACATTTTCTACATCAAAAACATTTAATGCCCCTACCACTCCATTTAAATGGTCTGCATCGTAATGCGTTGCAATTACATATTTAAAATTTGTAATTTCTTTCTTTTTCAAATAACTTACCAGATACGATGACTTATCTGAGTCTCCACCATCTATAAGCATATATTCACCATCTGATTCAACTAAGGTACTACTTCCCTGTCCTACATCCAGTACCCATACATTGCATTCTCCTTTAATTGATGAAATACTGTCAAATTCATCTGTGCTTCTTTCTACTTTATTTTCATTAGTTAAGTTATTTGAAGTCACATCTATATCATAATTTACACTTTGATTTTCATTGTTAAAATTTGTATTATCTATGTCTTTGTCTTCACAACCAACTGTTAATATTATTGTCATTGCTATACATATTAATAATCTTATTACTTTTTTCATTTTATTTTCCAATACAAATTTACTTGTATTTAAAACTCTCCCTTCTAAGATTTATATATAAAAAAATAGCATATACCAAATAAACTCTTATAATTACCTTAATTTAGCATAACAAAAAATCCTCTAGACAAATCTAGAGGATTTTAATGTACGTGACAGGATTCGAACCCACGACCTTCTGGTCCGTAGCCAGACGCTCTATCCAGCTGAGCTACACGTACAAACAACGTCGTTTTACGCGACATTGCATATTCTACACTAAAATTTATTAGATGTCAATATAAATTTAGTAATTTAGTCTGTGAAGTCAAAAGTTTATTTCCACTTTGAAGTGGGTAAAGTGGATTTTAGTCTTACACTTAATATATGCCTGACAGCCATTGGAAAGTCAGGTTTATATGAGTATTAATAATTCTCTTTCACATTTAACATTATATGAAAGACGCATCATTCTTACCGGCATTACCAGTGATTCTTCAAAAACGGCCATTGCTCAAACCATTGGCAAAAACAAGTCAACCATTGGCAAGGAAATTAAACTTCACCGCTCTCTTTCACATAAATGCAACATGCCCTTGGAATGCAGAAATTACTGCAAGTGTGTTTATGACAGGAAATGCACCACTGACTGTCCTGAGTGCATTTTCTTTAAAATTCTGCCTCTGTTACAATTAGTGTAACACTAATTGTAACAAAATGCCAAGAAAAAAGTGACATTTGCTCATTTTCGTAAGAGTAAATGCCACTTTATAATTCTCAATTTTCAAAGTGGAAATAAACTTTTCACTTCAACAATTTAATTTAGTTAATTTAGTTTTATTTTCATTTGAATATTTAATTTTATGTATATTTTTAATGTTTTTTATTAATCTCATTCTTAATCTATAGATTAATGTACATATTAATAAGACGATACATATTATGCTCTTAATTTTTTATCTATAAAAGTGTAATAAAAATTATAATTTAATTATATAAATTTATATCATATAATTTGCTTGATTTAATAAAAATATAATCAAATTAATTTAATTATCATTTTTACAAATAAAACTTGCATTTAAGTCTAGAGGATAATTACATCCTTTCATTCTACCTTTATCTGAGTATTGCCAAATAAGTACATTTTCTAAATCATAATCTCTAAAATCATTCTTATCATATGTCCATCTTGCAACCCAAAGCCCATATTTTGCCAATTTCTTTGTATATAAGAAATCTCTAAAATAGTTTGCATCGGAATATATTACTGTATTATATCCTGCATCTTCTACTGTCTTGCAAAATGCATCAATAATTTTTGTGTTTTTCTTTTTTAATTTTCGCTTTCTTCTGTAATCATTTTCAAAATCATATGCTATTGGATAATCAATATTATATTTTTTCATTTTCTTAATTACATATTTTGCTTCCTTCTTTGCTTCACGTATGTTATCAGCATAACTATAAAAATATACGCCAATCTCTACTCCATTAGCTTTTGCATTTTTCATATTATATTTAAATTTTTTATCCTTTATTCCACCCTTTTTAGAATCTCCATACCCTATACGAATCATTGCAAAATCAACGCCTGATTTTTTTATTTTTTTCCAATCAATTTTTCCATTGTGATGTGATACATCAATTCCTTTTTCCTGAATAGCCATTCCATAACTATTAGATATTTTACTTGTATATGTTATTCCATCTATATTTTCAAATGCCTTTACTTTGTATTTATATACTAACTTTGCATTTAATTTAGTACTATTATTTAATATGTTATATTCTGTATTTTTATCAATATATTTTCCTTCATTTTCATATACTGTTCCTATTTTATCCCAATTTTTATTATCTGAACTTTTATATACATAATATCCTGACGCATATGGATTAATATCCCAAGTGATACAAATTTCATCACCCTTTCCTGTTTTTGCAGTAACGTTTGTTACTGTCTTTGGATCTCCAACTATTTTCTCCGATTCATCACTTTCTGCAATTTTTTTTGAATACCTATATGAATATATAACGTATCTATATTCTTCACCTGTTTCAACATTTTCATCTAAATATTTATTTCCATAATTTACTGTATCATATTCTTCAAACTTTCCATCCTGATTAGTTCTATAAACTACATACTTTGTCGCATTTCTAACTACATCCCATTTTATTGCTATTCCATTTTCATTATTTTTAGCATAAACAATTTTGTTATTGATTACTTTTGCCTCTGTATTCACATTATTACAAAATATAATTCCCGTCATCAAACATATGCTTGTAACTGCATATAATAATTTTTTCATTATTTTTCCCTCATACCTTCTTTAATTTTTCAGATGTATCTTATACTAATACTAATTATAAACTATTCAACATTAAGCAATATTTTAAGACAATACCTTAAAATATAAACTAATGCATAAAAAAACAAGCAACCTAAGTTGCTTGTCTATGCCGGCGACCGGAATCGAACCGGTA